>CAIOJG010000111.1 GCA_903858555.1 Candidatus Magasanikiibacteriota bacterium | reverse complement strand
TAGATGGTCTGGTGACTTTTTCTTCGCATAGTATGAGTTTTAAAGCAGCGCTGGAAAGTGGTGGACATTCCAAAGATATTGTCAGTGAAGATTCACGCATCTTTTTTCAGTGTTGGTTACGCTATGGCGGCGACTACGAAGTGACGCCTCTATATATACCGGTGTCGATGGATACCGTACGCGATGAAAGTTGGACCAAGAGTTTAAAAAATTTATATTTGCAACAGCGTCGTTGGGCCTGGGGTTCGGAAAATATTCCATATCTTTTGTGGCAATTTAGAAAACACGGCGAAATAAGTTTTTGGAAAAAAGCCAATGTTTTATTTCATGAGTGGGAGGGTAAATGGAGTTGGGCGGTTGTGGCGATTTCTTTGACGGTGCTCGGTCGTTTGCCGCTGTGGGTGGCGGGTAACGAAATTCGTCAGAGCGCGTTGTTTTTTAACACGCCTCATATGCTCGAAAATATGATGACCATCGCGACTTTGGGATTGTTTTTATCTTGCGCGATGAGTATACTTATCTTACCGGAGCGTCCGCAGAGTCACGCGAAGTATAAATATTTATTTATGATTTTGCAGTGGTTGCTGGTGCCAATCTCAATGATTGTGTTTTCGGCAATACCTTGTATTGATGCGGTCACTCATTTAATGCTTGGAAAATATTTAGGTTTTAATGTCTCGGCTAAAAAACGCGCCCTATGACGATAAAAATTTTAAAAATATTTGCGGTCATTTTTGCGCTCGTGATTTTGGGCGTGGCTGGTTTGAGTTATTGGCTGTTAAAATCCAGCAATTTACAAAGGATTGTCGTGGAAAATGTGGTTGGTAAAGTCACTCAAAATGATGCCGAAAAAAGTGCGGTGCAAAAAGCGCTGGGGTTTGATTCGGTTCGCACCTATCTTATTTTATTTTTGAATAATACCGAGATGCGTCCAGGCGGTGGATTTATTGGAGTCTATGCGCTATTGCAAATGGACAAAGGCGTACCACATTTATTAAAAGTAGAAGGTACGGAAATTTTAGATAATTTGGGTAAAAAAGATTTTGATTCGGTAGCGCCGGCTCCAATTTCAAAAAATCTTAAAGTCAGTCGTTGGTTTTTTAGAGACAGTAATTGGTCGCCGGATTTTGCTTCGTCTTCACAAAAATCCATTGAATTATTTTTGAAAGAAGGTGGAGCAGGGAACATTGATCACATTGACGCGGTCGTTGGATTTACTCCAACCGTGATTGAGGAAGTTTTAAAAATTCACGGACCAATCACGGTCGATGGACAAGAATTTAACGCGCAAAACTTTACGGAAAAATTGGAATATGAAGTGGAATATGGCTATGTAAAACGCGGTGAAGATTTTGCCCAGAGAAAAAATCTGTTGAGTGATTTGGCGCATGGACTATTGGCGGATATGCGCTTTGATATTTTTAAACATTATTCCGATTATTATGCTTTGGTTGGAAAAATGTTTGAACAAAAACAAATGGCGGCGTATGCTTCGGACGCAAATGAGCAGCAACTTTTACAATTAAAAAATTGGACAGGGGTATTGACTCCAAATACCGGTGATTATGTATTGTGGGCGGATGCGAATTTGGGATCGCTAAAAACTGACGCGGTGATGAATCGCGAGCTGAGCTATTCGATTGCTCCTAGTGGCACCGATAAATTTGTGGCCACCGCCAAAATGAAATTGACCAATACCGGAAAGTTTGATTGGCGCACTTCACGTTATCGTGATTACGCACGCGTGTTTGTACCGGTTGGAAGTAGTCTTTTGAAAGCCGATCCAAATATTGATCAGGGTGTAGAAAATGGTCGTCAGTGGTTTGGTACTTTTTTGAGTATTGAACCTGGTCATAGTGGTGAAATTAGTTTTACTTACAATTTGCCGGACAATATTGCTGCGCAAATAAAATCGGGTGATTACAAATTGAATGTTGATAAAGAAATTGGTACGATTGGCACGGCATTGACTTTGGGGCTTGATTTTGGTAAAAAACTTGTATCGGCCACGCCAGGAGAAGAAACAAAATCATACGGCGACAATCGCTATGATTTTAAAACTGTTTTAGATACGGATAAGGAATTTAAAGTAAAATTGGTGAATTAATATGTTTATAAAGAAAATTGGCATTGATTTGGGAACGACGAATGTTTTGGTTTATGTGCCAAAAAAAGGGATTATTTTAAACGAACCGAGTGTTGTGGCTATCTCCAAAGCGGATGGTAAAGTTTTGGCCGTTGGTTTAGAGGCAAAAGATATGATCGGGCGCACACCGGATTCGATTGTGGCTGAGCGTCCACTCAAAGATGGGGTGATTGCGAACTATCAGATTACAGAAGCGATGTTGCGATATTTTATCAATAAAGCTTTGGGTGGAGCACGCTTGTTTCGTCCGGAAGTGATGGTGGCTGTGCCGGCAGGAATAACTTCGACCGAAAGACGTGCGGTGATTGACGCGACGATTGCGGCTGGCGCGCGCGCGGCTTATATTATTAAAGAACCGATTGTGGCGGCCATTGGCGCGGATATTCCAATTGGAGCGGCTTCGGGGCACATGATTATTGACATGGGTGGTGGTACCGCAGAGATTGCCGTGATTTCTTTGGGTGGAATTGTTTCGAGTACTTCCGCAAAAGTGGGTGGTATGAAATTTGACCGCGCTATTATGGAGCATATTCGTCAGAAATATAATATGGCGATTGGTGAGCGTACGGCTGAAGAAATAAAAATCAATGTTGGGTCGGCGATGTTTATGGAAAAACCTTTGACGATGGAAATCAAAGGCCGAGATATGATTAATGGTTTGCCACGAATCATCATGGTCAGTTCGGATGATACGACTGAAGCGCTGCAACATGAACTTGGTGTTTTGATTGATGCTATCAAAGAAGTTTTGTACAACACACCGCCAGAACTTTCCGCGGATGTGATGGATAAAGGAATTATTATGTCGGGTGGATCTTCGATGTTGCGCAATTTGGATGAACTGGTAGCGCAGGCGACTGGTGTGCCGACCTATTTGGCGGAAGAGCCTCTGCTTTGCGTGGCCAAGGGTACCGGCATTGCTTTGGATAATTTGGATAGTTATAAACGAAGTATTTTGGCGACTAAATAGCCAATGATATGATTATTGGTATTGACGCTTCACACGCAAATAAAGACAAACGAACCGGTGTTGAAGAATATTGTTTTCAAATGATTCAGGAATTCAAAAAAATTATCCCGCCAGATGTGCGGGTGATTTTGTATTCGACTGGTGAGTTGCTGCCGGAGTTGTCGGCATTACCAAAAAATTGGGAAGTGAAAATTTTGAAGTGGCCTTTGAAAAAACTTTGGAGTCAATTTAGGTTGGCTTATGAACTTTGGAAAAATTCAGTGGATGTTTATTTCTCTCCTGGGCAGCTGTTACCATTTTTTGCTCCGAAAAATTCGGCGGTTACAGTGCATGATAGCGCGTTTGAAGCGTTTCCAAGCGCTTACCGGTTTTTTGGTCGGCAATATTTAAAACTGATGAATCGGTTAATTGTAAAAAAAGCCAGTATAATTTTGACTTCGACTGAATTTAATAAAAAAGAATTATTAAAATACTACGGAAAGTTGTTTCAGGACGAAACTATTTTGAAAGATAAAATAAAAGTGGTGCCGCTGGCTTATGATAGCACTAAATATAATTTGGATGTGCCGTTAGAAAAAAATATTTACGGAGATTATATTTTATCTATCGGCCGTTTGGAAGAAAAAAAGAATACCAGACGAATCATGGAAGCGTTTGATTCTTTAAAAAAAGATTTTTCCGATTTAAAATTGGTTTTGGTAGGGTCGCCTGGGGCAGGGTATGAAAAAGTGAAACAGGCGATAGAGAATAGCCCAAATAAAAAGGATATTATTTTGCCTGGTTTTGTGCCCTCTCAAAAAATGCCATCGATTTTGAAACAGGCAAAAGTTTTTGTTTTTCCGTCACAATATGAAGGGTTTGGAATTCCGGTGCTGGAGGCATTGGCAGTCGGGGTGCCGGTGGTGGCTGGTGATGTCGAAGCTTTAAAAGAGGTGGGCGGTGATGCCTTGGAGTATGCTGTTGTGGATAGCGTACAAGATATTTCTGTGAAGATTGCGGGTTTATTGAGCGATAATGATAAGTGTAATCAAAAAATTGAATTAGGGCTAAAATTAGTCAAAAATTTTAGCTGGGAAAATACCGCTAAGCAAAGTTTGGGTTATCTTCTCTAATTTTAGGGTGCTTGTTGTATTTTTGGCTATTTCTGCTATAATAAATCTGTACTCTTTTATTATACAAATAATTTTAATTATATGGCGGAACGTTTTGGGGGATTACCAAAAGAAGTCACAGGGGCACAGCCAGTTGGCGAGTCTGGTGGTCACAAAATGGAAGCTCAAGAGCCAGCCAAAGATTTGGCTGAAATTTTGTTTGATCAAATTAATGCGGATGTAAATGCTTGGAACAGAGCTCACCCTGGTGAATCTAAACATTCATTTAAAGATGATTCAAGATACGTTAGTTGGTTGCAATTACGTCAAGATAATATGGTTGGTAATAAGG
>CAIOJG010000110.1 GCA_903858555.1 Candidatus Magasanikiibacteriota bacterium | reverse complement strand
TTATTAAACATGCTCAAGAAGAAAATATTTCTTTTGAAAGTGCCGCAAATTTTAAAGCGATTCCAGGGCATGGTGTAGAAGGTATTATCAATGGTAAAAAATATTATTTTGGTAATCGAAAATTGATGATTGATATTGCCAAATTAAATATCGAGAATGTGGAAAGTAAATTACGCAAGCTGGAAGACGGTGGTAAGACCGTGATGATTTTAGCCAACGAAACTGAAGTGATTGGGCTGATTGCGGTGGCGGATACGATAAAAGAAAGTTCACTGGAAGCCGTGCAACAACTTCAAAAGCGTGGTTTGCAAGTGTATATGATTACCGGTGACAATCATCGCACAGCCGAGGCGATTGCCAAACAAGCCGGCATTACCAATATTTTGGCGGAAGTATTACCACAAGATAAAGCTAATGAAATAAAAAAATTGCAAGATCAAGGAATGCGTGTGGCGATGGTCGGGGATGGTATCAATGATGCGCCGGCTCTGGCACAAGCGGATGTCGGGATTGCGATGGGTTCGGGTACGGATGTAGCGATGGAGACCGGAGGCATTGTGATTATCAAAAATGATTTGCGTGATGTGCTTACCGCGATAGATTTGAGCAAACAGACGATGAACAAAATAAAACAGAATATGTTTTTCGCTCTGCTTTACAATGTGATTGGTATTCCGATTGCGGCGCGTGTGTTTGTGTCGTTTGGTTTGGTGCTCAAACCGGAGTTGGCTGGACTCGCGATGGCGTTTAGTTCGATCTCGGTTGTGTCCAATTCTTTGTTGTTAAAAAATTTCAGTCCGAGAAAACATAATTGGATCTCGGCGATTGCGCCGGTGATAATGGTTTTGTTTTTCACTTTTGTATTTTTACAGTTTGGACGGTTAAGTGGAATGAAATAAAAAAATTTAAAATAATCCCGACTAAATCGGGATTATTTTTTTATTCAAAAAATTGACTTTTAAAAACAGAGATGATAGTTTTAAGTTGCGCATTTTTTCGCGCAAGGTGAGGGAAGTCATGAGTACCTGCAGCTCTCGTCTGGCAGCTCGCAAGAGTCTTCTGCCGCCAAATATTTCTGGCTACAACATGTCAAAGGGAATGCGTCGGCATCTCCGCGACAAGATTCCGGCAGCTCGCAAAGCTGAAGAGGAGCGCGCTCACAGTGCGCTTCTGCAAAAGCGACAGTTGGAACCGGCAGCTCCGGCCAAGGCAGTGGTCAAGAAGACCGAGACCAAGACCGCTGTGTCTGAGTCGAAGGCTGCGCCCGTGCCAAACAAAGGTTGGACCTGTGTTGCCCAAGGAGCTTACCGTTGCAGAACGGTTGGTACAGACAACAGTCGTTTTGATGATGTTTGCTGGCTCTGCGGCGCACCCCGTGTCGACAACAAACCGACCGTGGTGATGCCAAAGGTCGCGACGCCTGCGTCAAAGATCGGACCGTGGATTTGCCGCAGTCATAACCATGAAATTTGTCGGGTCATCGGAACTCACAACATGAGCCACGATTTGGTCTGCTACTTTTGTGGCGCGTCGCGTCCGTGAGGAGGCGACGTGAACACGTCAACCGGTCCGCCGACAAGGCGAAGCAACATAAGGATGCTCTGCCACGAAATCTCGTTCGCATCATCTGTTTTTATCCTAAAATATTTTGGGTTAAAAACAGGTGGGGGTATAGCGAACGAGATTTTTTGTTTGTCAGAAAAAAGGCAAAATGGTATAATTAATATATAAATAAATTCATATGAACGCTGTTTTTTTAGAAAAAATTCTGGGACGTCGATTTTTTGTGGTTTTAAATTTGCTTATTATTTTGGTGGTAGAATCCACTGGCAAATTTTTTTACAACACCGGCATGTTGCACGTCATCGCTTTGCTGTTTGTTTTGCTGACTGTGGTCCGAATTTTTATTCACTATAAAACCTTTGATCAATTTTTGGATAAAATCGTCCACGCTAGTATTTTTGCGCTTTTCATTTTTGCTATTTCGCACATAATGGAATATATCAATTTTACACTTTATCATCGCTATGACGACGCGGTGTTTGCGACCACGATAAATTTTTATCTGATTGGTCTAGCTAGCATTGCTATTGGCGCCGAATTATTTTTGGTGAAGTATGACAAAAGATCAAATTTATTATTACAATTTTTATATCTAATTTCGGTCGGTTTAGCAGTTTTCAATATTGCGATTTCCTTTAATCATAGTTTGGTGTCACTGGATTTGGGCACTGTTTTTCCGTATTTGTATACGTTGCTGGCGGCTGGTCTGCTCATAGTCGCGGTAAAAAAGATATTGCGACTTAGACAAAAAATTTCCATCTCGGTTGGGTTTTTAAATTTTCTAATCTGGTCGATGTCGTTTATTGCTATCTCGATGGCACCGAATATTTTTTATGAAACGCTAGAAGAAAAATTTGGTCTTATGATGTACCAGATTATGTATCTCAGTCACTTCGCTTTCTTTGTATCTTTGAGTTTGATGTTTTTATCTTACCGAAAATTGGCTAATTTAAGCGGTGTTTACGCCCAAGCACAACAGTTAAATAACTCTGTTTCCGGTTCTAATCAGAGCTTGTAATTTTTTGGTCAATATGTTAAAATGAGCAAGCCTTAATAGGCTTCTTTTTGTTTAGAAATAAGGATAATATATGTCATTTTTTACCAAAATATTCGGCGATCCAAATGCCAAAGTTGTCAAAGAAATAATGCCGACTGTAGAGCAGATAAATGCTTTGGAGGAGGCAATGCAAAAATTGTCACTTGGCGAGCTTAAAGCCAAGACTTTGGAATTTAAAGAACGTCTTGCTAAAGGTGAAACTTTGGACGAGATTTTGTCGGAAGCTTTCGCCGTCGTGCGTGAGACTTCCAAACGTGTCACCGGGATGCGTCATTTTGACGTTCAACTTATCGGTGGTATTGTGTTGCATCGCGGTCAGATTGCGGAAATGCGCACGGGTGAAGGTAAAACTTTGGTGGGAACTTTGCCGGTATATTTAAATGCGCTGGCCGGTAAAGGTGTGCATGTGGTCACGGTCAATGATTATTTGGCCAAACGTGATGCTGTTTGGATGAGTCAGATTTATGACGCGCTTGGTTTGAGCGTGGGTATTATTCAACAACAATTAGTTTCGTATAAATACAATCCACATAAATTAAAAATTTTAGATGAGAATGGACAAGACGCAATGGCGGAAGGCGGCTCGATAGATAAAGAGCGCGACGCTAAAGGCGCGTATAAAGTAGAATACGAATATTTGGAAAATTGTACTCGTCAGGAATCATACGCTTGTGATATTACTTACGGTACCAACAATGAATTTGGTTTTGATTATTTGCGTGACAACATGGTTGGCAGTGTAGAGGAAATGTCACAGCGTCCTTTTTATTTTGCTATCGTGGATGAAGTTGATTCTATTTTAATCGATGAAGCGCGTACACCTTTGATTATTTCCGCGCCAGCTGAAGAAGCGGCTGATGCGTATTACAAATTCGCGGACATGGTAAAAGTGCTCGAAGAAAACGCGGATTACAACGTAGATGAAAAAATGCGTTCTAGTACTTTGACGGAAGCGGGTTTGAAAAAAATAGAACAAGCGACCGGCGTGGAAAATATTTACGCCGAAGGTGGAATGCAAATGGTGCACCATGTGGAGCAAGCTTTGCGTGCGCGTGCGCTTTTCAAACGTGATCGTGACTATGTAGTAGAAAATGGGGAAGTGATTATCGTCGACGAAT
Organism: Candidatus Magasanikiibacteriota bacterium; assembly: GCA_903858555.1. Lineage (GTDB taxonomy): Bacteria > Patescibacteriota > Patescibacteriia > Magasanikbacterales > GWA2-37-8 > CAIOJG01. Next base: position 24 of record CAIOJG010000110.1, on the reverse strand, counting down.
TTACCGTCCTAAAAATTCCGGGTC
>CAIOJG010000109.1 GCA_903858555.1 Candidatus Magasanikiibacteriota bacterium | reverse complement strand
CTTTAAGTGGAGGCCACATGAATCCCTTGCAGCCCAATGACTCGTCCGAACTCTTCGGGCTTCTCGTTCATCTCAAAGAGAACAACGTGCAATTCAGCTACCTGCGCATTACCCCAGTGGCGCAGCTTCCGGCAGATGGCACTGCGCCCGAATTTGCCGTGTGGCGTGCGTTCACCGACCCCATGCAGGAAGTCCGTGATTGCGCCTCCGGCCGCTTCCGGCCCGTCCAGTTCGCCATTGGTTCGACCGTCACCGCCAACAACGCGCGGAAGATGATGGCTGACATCAAACGCTACGTGACCTGAACACCACTTCAAGGCGGGACACCTCTCGACCGGCGCACGTTTGTGTGTCCGGTCGAGCAGTCCTACTTATTTTAAAAGATCCATTCTAAATTCCAAACCGTAATCTTCAAATCCTAATTTTTTATACCAATCATGCACATTTTCTCGACTCTTGCGACTGGTACCTATTAATTTATAACAACCTCTTTCTTTCGCTTCATTTATTGCTTCTTTTAACAGCTCACTACCGACACCATTTCCACGCGCACTCTCATTTACAAAGACGTCTTCCAGCAATCCGTACGGTTCAACGTGTAAATCATTATACACCAGATATAGCCACGCTCGACCAAGTTCCACTCCGTTTTCCACGACGGATATTTTTATTCCTAAAGTAGATTTTTCTATTTTTTTTATTTCCATATTTTTATTTAAAAATCTCTTTAAATTTTTTCCCGAGTTTGATAGCACATAAACCGCCGCCATCTCGTTCATAATCAAACCCCACTACTTTTACATTTTTTATTTCTTGGCAATTATCTTTTAAAACTCCCCATTTTTTTTCTTTATACTTCTTTTTTTCCAAAGCGCTCAATTTGTGATTATTGTGTAAAATTAAATCCAACGGCCTGCTCACATAACTCTGCAAAGCTTCAACCGTTCCTTTGATATCTTCCGGACCGGTCTCACCATGAGGGTGAAAAGCATTGCCCACCACAAAAACTAATTTAGCCTTACTCTTACCAATAGCCGCGTTTATACCATTTGGCAAAATAGACGCAATGACACTGGTATAAAGACTGCCCGGAGAAAAAATTATATAATCCGCTTGCAAAATCGCCTTTACCGCTTCTTTATATGCTTTTACTTTTGGCTCCAAAAATACTTTTCCAATTTTTAAATTACGATTATATTTTGGCTCATCAATCGCTGCTTCGGTTTTTACAATTACACCATTGTTTAATTTAGCACACAAATGATTTGATTTTAAAGTGTTCGGATATACCTTGCCCACCGCTTCCACACTTTGCGATAGTGCTTCAATTGCTTTTAAAAAATCTCCAGAATATTTTGTACTGAGCGCCAAAAAAATATTTCCTAAATTGTGTTTGTTCAATTTTCCTTTTACTGAAAAACGATTAGTATAAAATATTTTCTTTAAAAGCGGATAGTCATATTTTGACATCGCCAAAACCACTCGCATAATATCTCCTGGCGGTGACACACCAAGCTCTCTACGCAAACGTCCGGATGAACTACCGGAGTCACTGGTAGATACGATCGCGGAAATATCAAATTTTTCTAAATTTTGTTTTAGGGCGACCACGGCTGCGGCCGTGCCATTTCCTCCTCCTAAAACAACTACCTTTTTCTTAGTCATAAAATTATTCAACAGTTACACTTTTGGCTAAATTTCTTGGTCTATCTACATCTTTGCCCAGCAACACTGCGGTGTGATAGGAAAAAAGTTGCAGAGCCAAAGTATTCACCAACGGTTCAAGCAACTCCATAGTCTGAGGCACGTAAATTACATCATCAGAGATTTCTTTGGCCTGAGCATCGCCTTCAGTCGCAATTAAAATTATCGGGGCTTTGCGGGCTTTAGCTTCCTGAATATTGCTAATCATTTTTTCATAAAGCTGATTTTTGGTCGCAATCGCAATGATTGGAAAATTTTCTGAAAGCAAAGCGATTGGACCGTGTTTCATTTCACCCCCCGGATAGGCTTCGCTGTGGATATAAGAAATTTCTTTGAGTTTTAACGCCCCTTCTAAGGCAACCGGATAATTTATCCCTCGTCCCAAAAATATACAATCTTTGTAGTCTTTATATTTTTGCGCGATAGCTTTTATTTTTTCACTTTGTGCTAAAACCAATTTCATCTTTTCTGGAATTTCTAAAAGTGCACGCAATAAACGCTCACCAGTCGCCACACTTACCCGATTGAGACGACCAAATTGCAAAGCGTACAAAATCAAAACCGCCACCATATTAGTATAGGCTTTGGTAGAGGCCACAGCCAATTCTGGACCGGCATGAATATAGGTACCACCATCAGTCTCACGGGCAATACTCGAGCCAACCACATTTACAATTCCGCGCACAAACGCACCTTTACGTTTTGCCTCACGCAGTGCCGCAATAGTATCAGCAGTTTCACCAGATTGAGAAATGGCAAACACCAAAGTATGCTCATCAATAATTGGATCACGATAACGAAATTCACTAGCCACATCCGCTTCAGTTGGCAAACCGGCCAAACGTTCAAACGCGTACTTACCAACTAAACCGGCATAATAAGCTGTACCACACGATAACATCACCACGCGTTTTACTTGATGCATTTGTTCGTCCGTCATATTTAAACCACCCAAATGCGCCGCACCATCTTCCAGACTAAAACGACCGCGAATAGCATCTTTGACCACAGTTGGTTGATCAAAAATTTCTTTCAACATAAAATGATCAAAGCCTTGCTTCTGTGCCTGAGCTTCATTCCATTCTATTTTTTCAACATGTTTGTCCATTATTTTGTGGTCCACATTGAAAATTTTCATGGAGTCCAAAGTAATTTCCGCGACTTCACCATCATCTAAAAAGACTACATTTTTTGTATGGGCCAACATTGGGGAAGTATCGGAAGCAATATAATATTCATTCTCACCTACACCAATTACCAACGGACTACCCAAACGTGCAGCCACTATTTTATTTGGTTCACCGGCATGCATCGCAACCAAACCATAAGTACCACGCACTTCACTCAAGGCTTTTCTGACTGCCGTGAGCAAATCGCCTTCATAAAAAACTTCAATCAAGTGTGCTAAAATTTCAGTATCGGTTTGAGATTTTATGGTGTGACCGGATAAAAACTTTTCTTTGAGCTCACGATAATTTTCAATAATGCCATTGTGACAAATCACCAAATCATCCTGACAACCAGAGTGTGGATGAGCGTTGTCCTCGGTGACTCCACCGTGAGTAGCCCAGCGCGTATGAGCAATACCAACCGTCCCAACCATATCCGCGGTTTTCACTTTTTCCGACAAACTATCAATCTTGCCGACTGCTTTGGTTTTTTTAATTTTCCCATTTTGAAAAATTGCCACCCCGGCGCTATCATAACCACGATATTCCAAACGACGCAAACCGTTTATTAAAATCGGCAACGCTTCTTTTTTTCCAATATACCCAACAATTCCACACATATTATTTTTTTATTATTCTTAAGACAAATTGTCCGTTTCCTTTATTTATTTTTTCGATATCACATTTATCTTTTAATCTCTCTAAAATCGAATGTACTTCATTGGAACTATAATCCGACTCTCTAATTTTTTGACCTTCATGACGCGCAAAACTACCGAAAGGTGCTATGGTCGCCATCCCACCGGATTTCAATTTAGCCAAAATTGCTTCTAAAAACTTTTCCAATTTCCCAGACTTACCTTCCAAACCGTAATATTGTTCACCAAAGGTATCAACGATAAGATCAAATTCTTCTTTAGGAGCTCCGCCTTCTTCTGTTTTATTCATTTGAAAAATAGAGTGCATTTTACTATCATCAGGATGCAACTCTTTTGGAATTGCACCAACGTGTGGCAATTCTGTATTCGCGCTCGCCACAATATCACGAGCTTTTTGTGAAACATCGGCCGAGATACCGGTGGATACCACTTTCACTTTGGAACCAAACTTCGCACGCAGCTGATCACTAAAAAAATGCATACCACCGCCCAAATCTAAAATCATCAAAGGGTTGCGACGATTTGCTCCAGTCTCCTCAATTTTTTTCTCAATATGCTCTATAAAATTAATCCCGTGTAAATTATTTAAATCAAAATCCTTATTACCGGCATCCAAATGACGCCCCATTATATATGGTATTCTTCTATCTTCCACTTCGTCTTCTTCTCTGGCCACATCCTTGCGCCAAGTGGAAATCATTTTATTATATTCGCCTTCACTTAAAAATGGAGATTCAGACATATTTATAAATTAACCTTTAATTTATCCGCCAATTCCAATTCTTCTAACGTATTTATTCCGTGCCATTCATTTTGATCCTGCAGATGAACAATCTGATATTTTTTATTTTGTTCTCGCACGATTGCCAGCGCGGTTGGCAATCCGTATTCTCCCAATTTTCTCAACTTCGGCATAGTTGGAAAAATTTCTTCAAACCATTTTCTATCAAAAATAAAAGTACCAGTGCTGATTTCATTTATTTTTTTCTGTTCCTCGGTCAAATATTCTTTTTCAATAATTTCCAAACCTTTATCGGTCTTCACAATTCTGCCCAACTGATTCGGATCTTCCACCTTGGCCGTCAAAAGAGATAATACACATTCGTTCTGAACATGCATCTCAATAAAATTTAACAACGTTTCCTCTTTGTAAAAAGCACAATCATCACCACCCATTACCAAAACCTGTTCAATCCCAGCCGGCAAGCTCACTATGCCAACATGGGCCGCGTGCGCTGTGCCGAGCTGCTGCTCTTGCACTGTACAGCTCACCTCATCTTTAAAATATTCCTGAATTTTTTCTTTTTCAAAACCAACCACCAAACAAATCTGTTCTTTTTCAAAACCCATTTGTTTGAGAGTTTCAACAATATAAGAAACTATCGGCTTACCGCCAATTTCCAGCATCACTTTAGGTTTATCGGTGCAATTTAGCCTAGTACCTTTACCAGCGGCTAAAATCACAGCAGCAACTTTAGACAGATCTAGCGACATAATCTTGGATTTCTTTCAATGTATTAAAATGTGGTATTCCGCTATTTATATATTCAACTTTATTTATAGACGGTGAAACTTTTAAAATCGGCTTAAGCACCGGAAACTTTTTTACCAATAATTCAGTCTCTGCTACTTTATCATTTACAAACCAAGCAGTATCTACTTTTTCAAATTTAAAAATTTCTTCTAAAACTTTGTCTTTTGACTCATTCACCATAAATACATGACTAAAATAATCGTGTATTTTAGTACCATATAATTTTAACTCCTGAAAAACCGGATCGCCCAAACTTAATAAAATAATAGTTTGATTGTATTTTTTTAAAAACTCTAAAAAATCCACGGTATCAGAGAATAAAAAATTGTGCACGTTCTCTGAAACTTTTTTTAGCTCCCCAAAAATTTCTTCCTCATCAAAATTTTCCAAAGCCAAAAATTGCGCATGGCGACGGTCGCTGTAAGCAAAAATTCCTTCGCCATCGGTACGGGCTTGATTGTAAGTTTTCCAAAATAACTCTTCATTGACACCGATATTTTTTAAAGCCGACAAACGTGCTTGTTTAAAAGCATGAGTATCAAAAAGAGTGTCATCAAAATCAATAATGAACATATTGTATCAATCCAATTTATTCCACAAGGCATCAAAAATCCCGCGCTGAGTTTGGTACACTCCATCATTGTCTATCACCACCCCTACCAAATCATCGTGCGAATTTAAAGAAATATAAGCAGTACAACCAGCATAAATAATAATATAGGTCGGTGCGGATTTTTTTATTTCCAACCATTTGCGCTCATCCAAACCACGCAACTCACCACCACTACCAATCGCGATTGCTTTGACATTTATCCCTTTAGCAATACGCGCATCAGAAAAAGATTCAAAACCGTCATACAAATAGTCACGAATATCCGCGTCGGAATACACGCGATATTCCATTTCCCGACTTTCTTCACAACGTTCCAACACTTGCTCTAAAATTTTTCTAATTTCACCTTTTTCATAATACTTGGCTACTGGACGTTCGCCGCCTTTGTCATAAACAGATTTTAATTCTTGCACGACGTCTTTCAATTTTTTACTAACATCCTGCAACTCTTCCGTCTGCTTGGCCACCATCCCGTACAATTTATCCGGATCTTCAGCCACAAAAAATTGCTTGGCCTCTTTTTCATAATAATTTACCAAACCAATATCTTTAAGCCATTTCAAAGAATCATAAACAGTACCACGGTTAAATTCGGTCTTTTTGGCTAGGTTGCGCACCGAAGAAGGGCCAAGCCCAATCAGTGTCAAATAAACTCTAGCAGTCTTATCTGAGAAACCAAGTTTTCTAAGGATGTTTATCTCCATATTTTGCTAATCTTAGCTATATTTTGATTATACCAATAAATACAAAGACTGTCAAAATATCTCTAACAGTCTTTGTGGATAAATCAATTTTTTGGCTAACTTTACTCCATTTCCGGGGTATATTCTCCAAAACTAGCGGCCGACGCCAGCTTGGCTCGATGTAAAAATATCTCTTGAGAACTAAATTTGTTTTCATCCTTCCCAATCCAATTCTTTAAAGCACTATTTTGCAAAGCCCGACCATAGGAAAAAGTTAATTTCCAAGGAGTCTTTTGTTCTTTGACCAATTTGCTAATCGCATTCAAAGTCACACACGACTCCGGCTCACTCTGACCACCAGATAAAAACACAATCCCGCCTACCTCGGTTGGGACAACCTCACTAAAACATTGCAAAGTTTTTTCCGCCACTTCCTGCGCTGAAACTTTTTCCCCTTCCAAACTATAAATCACCATGTTTGGTTTTAAAATCAAACCAGACAAATCCACATTGGCTTTTTTTAATTGAGCAAATAATTCAATCAAAGTTTTTTTAGTAACTTCATAACAGCGTTCGATCGTATGATCACCATCAGATAAAACTTCCGGCTCCACAATTGGCACAATGCCATTGGCTTGACACAGTTGCGCGTACTTTACTAAATTTTTACAATTGGCTGCGATACATTCATCGGATGGAATTCCCGCACCAATATTTATCACTGCGCGCCATTTCGCAAAACGCGCACCAAGCTCATAATATTTTTTTAATCTATCATTTAAAGTTTCATCCCACTTGGTCACCTGTTCACCTGGATGACCTTCAAAATCCATTAACCCAATATCTACCTTAATTCCCGGCACCACCCCTTTAGAATCCAAATACTGCGCAAATGAAACACCATCAGATGTAGACTGATGAATCGTCTCGTCAAATAAAATTACACCGCTAATATATTTTTCCATTCCTGGAGTAGTAAACAACATCTCACGATAACGACGATGATTTTCGGCCGAATCTTCAATCCCCAATTTATCAAATTTCTTTTTAATATTACCATTACTTTCATCCGCGGCCAAAAGCCCTTTACCATCCGCCACCATCGCTTTAACAATTGCTTGTAAAGTTTGTTCAGACATATTTATGATTTAAAATTATTTAAAAAATATTCAATAATATCTTTATTACCAAACATTACAGAAACTCTTTGATGCAAAGATTCTCCAGCAATATCCAACAGGCTCACATCACCATCCGTCGATAATCCTCCCGCTTGTTCTACCAAATATGCCATCGGCTTGGCTTCGTAATTTAATCGCAATTTTGGTTTATATTCACCAGTTCCTTTTTTATCCGTACTTAAATACATATAAACACCGCCAACAATCAAATTGCGATGCCCATCAGCCACCAAGGCAGACACATAACGCAAGCTACATTTTTTCTCGTCTCTGAGATAATCAACAAATTTTTTATCGCCAACAGATAAATATTTATTATACCCTTCGTTAAAACTATATAATTTACATTCATTTGGAATCGTCATTTTTTCTCGAGTAAGTAAAAATTCTCCAAAACTTTGATCCAGCGTAAATTCATAAACACCATTTCCCCAACTAAAAACCAAGACCGTACTCATGCTATACAAAATATACCCGGCCAAAACTTGATTACGGCCAGGTTGTAAAAATTGACGTTCATCAGTGCGGTCAAATTCATCCAAACGACGCTGTACCGAAAAAATTGTGCCAACCGGCAAATTCAACTCCACGTTGTGCGAACCATCGAGCGGATCAAACGCAATCACATATTTTGCATCTTTACCAAAATCACCCATGTCCACCACTTCGTCTTCCTCTTCCGATGCCATCGCCGCAAAATTTCCAGTTTGTTTTAAATAATTTTTACACAAATCATTGCAAAAAACATCCAACTTTTTTACTTCCTCACCTTGGATATTTACTTTGTCAGCATTACCAATCATATTTACCAAACCGGCTTTATTGGTATGACTAGAAATAATTTTTCCAATAGTTGCCAAATCCGAAATCATCGCCACCAAACTTTCATGTTCGGGATGATCAACCAATTCTCTAATTAAAAATTGAGAAAGCGTAAGCGGTAAATTCATAGTATCAAATTTATATTATCGTGACAGTATTTTATCACCCGACCAAATAAAAAACAACCCATTTAAAGTTGTTTTTTAACCTTTTTTATTTGTCTAAAGAAGATAAACAAAAAGGGGGCCGCGACGTTTGAAAGACGTTTTGGCAAGTCTATCGGCTTGATCACAGGGAAGGCCTGGTTCCTCCCAAAGCAAGATGATCACCATCCTTTGTCAGGCAGTAAACCGATTTTTGCGACCCGAAGATCGTAGACTTTTTGGAGGAAGACGTCCCACCCACCAAAACCCCTTAGGGCGCGGCGGACAGAAAGTCTGCGTCCGAGCGCTCTTCTTTAAAGTCATAAAACTTCACAGAAAAGCACTCGGCCTCACAATTTTTGAAATTAAAAAAGAGTCATTGTCCTGGCGACGGCCTACTTTTGCCTTGCAGCTATCATCGGCGCAGACGAGCTTAACTTCTGTGTTCGGGATGGGAACAGGTGTGGCCTCGTCGCTTGTGTCACCAAGACACTGACTCTTTTTTTCATCATAATAAAGTGTAATCCAATTCGTACAGGATTGGCTACAGCACTACTTAGTGCTTATGCCGTATGCTCGACCGATTAGTATCACTCCGCTCAACATGTTACCATGCTTACACGTATGACCTATCAACCTCATAGTCTATAAGGAGTCTTTAACGAATATTAATCTTGAGGACGGCTTCACGCTTATATGCTTTCAGCGTTTATCCGCTCCGAACATAGCTACCCAGCGGTGCCATTGATTGACAACTGGTGCACTAGAGGTTCGTCCGCTCCGGTCCTCTCGTACTAGGAGTGGGCCCTCTCAATATTCAACGCCCGTAACAGATAGGAGACCGAACTGTCTCACGACGTTCTGAACCCAGCTCGCGTACCGCTTTAATTGGCGAACAGCCAAACCCTTGGGACCTTCTACAGCCCCAGGATGCGATGAGCCGACATCGAGGTGCCAAACCGCGCCGTCTATGTGGACTATTGGGCGCGATCAGCCTGTTATCCCCGGAGTAGCTTTTATCCGTTGATCTTCTGCCTTCCTATGAAGAGCAGTCGGTTCACTAACTTCTACTTTCGTAACTGCTCGGATTGTCTTCCTTGCAGTAAAGCCAGCTTTTGCGTTTGCGCGTCCAGCTCGATTTCCATCCGAGCTAAGCTGACCTTTGTAAACGCCTCCGTTACATTTTAGGAGGCAACCGCCCCAGTTAAACTACCCACCAGCCACTGTCTTCTCTCCCAGATTCATGGGAGAAAATTAGACATAAAAATATTTAAGGGTGGTGTCTCATTGGCCCCTTGCGGGTCCCACCTACGCTGAACATAAATATCCTTATATCAATAGCAAGTTGTAGTAAAGCTTCACGGGGTCTTTTCGTCTAGTTACGGGTAGGAGGCATCTTCACCTCCCTTGCAATTTCACCGAGTCCCTTGTTGAGACAGTCCCACCATCGTTATGCCATTCGTGCAGGTCGGAACTCACCCGACAAGGAATTTCGCTTATCGATTCCTCCACGATGGACTCTATCTTCATCCTGATTGCTCAGGAGCATAGCGTTTAGTCTCTGAGGGTTCTGACACTTTGTCAGTCTTCCCTGCTGATTCTCTCAACTTGCGTTGAGTTTTCCCAGCATATAGCTATGAACGGATTATCTCTCACATTACTGTGAGCAAGGCAGCTTTCTTTTAGAATGGCTGTTATGTTGATCATCTGCATTGTGATCATTTTGCTCTGTTTACTATTTGCTATTCCCGTCCCAATCCTAGTAAACTCAATTGCTTGAATTCACTACCTTAGGACGGTTATAGTTACCGCCGGCGTTCATCAGCGCTTCGATTCAAAGCTTTCACCTCTCCTCTTAACGTTCTGACACTGGCCAGGCATCACCCCCTATACTTTAGCTTACGCTTTTGCAGGGAGCTGTGTTTTTGGTAAACAGTCGCAGTGGGTCTTTTGTTGTAGCCCAAATAAATTGGGCAGGCCTTATCCCGAAGTTACGGCCGTTGTATTGCAGAGTTCCTTAACAAGGGTTCTCTCGTTCGCCTTGGTCTTCTCGACCTATCCACCTGTGTCGGTTTCCGGTACGATTACTTATAGTTTAACGATCAATAGCTTTTCTGGGCACTCTCTCCTTTAGAATTGATTCCACCCGAAGGCTTCATCTGCATCTTGCGATACGTGCAATTCAATCCACGTTCTAATTTATGAAAATGCGCACTATAAACCAAACTATACGTAGTGCTGGAATATTAACCAGCTCTTCCATCGGTTACGCCTTTCGGCCTGGCCTTAGGATCGACTAACCCTGGGACGATTCTCGTTGCCCAGGAAACCTTGGATTTTCAGCGTCATAGATTCTCACTATGATTTTTGCTACTTATACCTGCATTCTCGCTTCTTAGCACTCCACTCTGACTCGCGTCTGGAGCTTCAGCGCGCTAAGAACGTTCCTCTACCAAAATAATATTAATAAATTAATACTACATTTCGCGGTTTCGGTACTATGTTTGAGCCCCGATACATTTTCGGCGCGAAAACTCTTGACCAGTGAGCTGTTACGCTATCTTTAAATGATGGCTGCTTCTAAGCCAACATCCTGGTTGTATAAGAGTTAACACCACCTTTTACACTTAACATAGATTTAGGGACCTTAACCGGCGATCTGGGCTGTTCCCCTTTTGACGATGGCGCTTCGCCGTCACCGTCTGACTCCTGTACTTTTTATTGTTGGCATTCGGAGTTTGATTGAAAACGGTATCCCGAAGGACCCAATTTTCATCCAGTGCTCTACCACCAACAGGAACGTACAAGGCTAGCCCTAGAGCTATTTCGAGGAAAACCAGCTATCACCGAGTTCGATTAGAATTTCTCTTCTACCCACAACTCATCTCCGAGTGTTGCACGGCTCGTGAGTTCGGTCCTCCCCTTGTATTTCTACAAGGTTCAACCTGGTCATGGGTTGACCACCCGGTTTCGGGTTATGTGCATGCCATCATTAGTTCGCCCGTTAAGACTCGCTTTCGCTGTGCCTTCGGACCAGAGGTCCTTAAGCGACGACATACAGCACACTCGCAGGTTCATTCTTCAATAGGAACACCGTCACCCTTGCGGGCTCCGGCTCTTTGTAAGCGTACGGTTTCAGATACTATTTCATTGCCCTCTCCGGGCTGCTTTTCACCTTTCCCTCATGGTACTATTCCACTATCGATCACTAAAAGTATTTAGTCTTAGACCATAGTCGGCCCAAATTCAGACGGAATTTCACGAGTCCCGCCCTACTCAAGATTGCTAACCACGATATATTGTTTAATTTCGCTTAAGGGACTTTCACCCGCTTTGGTTGCTCATTCCAGAGACCTTCTGCTATCAAACAATATTCTCGCCTAACCGTGTAGAAAGTTAGCGCTAGCACCTTATTACCCTATATAAACAACGGTCTATCCCTTTAAACCACAGTTCAATATTAATCGTGAGACCAACATCTTACTGTGATAACATTTATATAGTTTAGACTTTTCCCGTTTCGCTCGCCACTACTAAGGGAATCTCTTCGATTTCTTTTCCTCTGGCTACTGAGATGTTTCACTTCGCCAGGTTACCTTCGTTTACCTATGTATTCAATAAACGATAATTGCCTCTTCGGCAAATGAGTTTCCTCATTCGGACATCTCCGGGTCAATGGTTGTTTGGGACCTAACCGGAGCTTTTCGCACCCTACAACGTCCTTCATAGTCTTTTAGTGTCAAGGCATCCACCATACGCACTTATTTAATTGCATACGGCAAAAACACTCAATAGTGCTTTTGCTGTAATTGATAAATACTTCTTCAGTATTTATTACCCTATATTCGTTGAATTAACTTTATTATGAATTGTCAAAGTTCTATCCAGTACATCCAGATTTTCGATATCAACTAGTTGATATTTTTTATCTGTTGTGCTTGAGGTGAAAATAAAAGAGCCGCTGTACAAGCGGCCCCATAAAATATCAGATGAAGATCTGTATTTATGAACCACTTGGATATTCTGAGTAAGAATTTAACTTCAATGTAGACATTGTCTTTAAATTTTTGGTTACCGATCAAAGTCGGTATAACCCAGAGGTCCAAGGGTACGCTTTCTACCATTATCTTTTGGACGTGGTCCTGAATAAATCAGGATATTGAAACGTAATTGCGATTATACAGTATGATATATAAACTGTCAAGAGATGACGCTGTGGAAAAAAGGGGGATAAAAAAACAGCCATTTTTAGACCGTTTTTAAAGGGGTTTACGGTTTTCTCGCCAGCCGTGGGAATGTTTCCACCTCAAACATTTCATCCAAATCTTCCCATGGTGGATTATCCCCAAGCAAAATATCATTTATCTTATGAACCGCATCAGCCGTATCTGGTTTTTTAGCGGCCACAGCAGCAAATTTTTCCTTTAATAAATTCAAATCTCTGGTAACAATCGCGTACAAAACTTCTCCTTTTTGTATTTTGTTTGTTATATATAAATCAGCAAAACCTTTAATTAGGTACATCTTCTGTTTCCGTTTTTCCTCCCTTTCGTTTCGTGACTGACCCAGGCCTTCTTGATACATTGCTGACGGCGCAAGCTTTTCTTCACGCAAAATTGGCGTGTGGATTTTCTTGTCCATCTTATTTTCTGGTTTTGGTAATCGTTCAAATTGTGGCATTTCTGACCTATTTCCTCGTTCCATACAATTTAAAATAAAATAACACAGCTTCCACTTTCATCTTGATAACCAGTTATCACTGAATAATCTTTTAATTTCTCCAAAACCGCTTCGCGCAATTTCCCCGTACCACCACCGTATATTATCCGTGCCGAATCCGCTTTTTTCTCCACACATTGATAAATAAAAATATCCATTTTATCCAGAGCGGCGCTTGGGTAAAAACCATGCAGATCTAGAGTCGGCATTGAAGCCCCTAGTTGGGCAGCATAAAATTTCAAATCATTGCTTTTCATAATATGATAAGTATAGCTCAACGATAGACAAACTTCAACAACACTTTTATCAAAAATTCATATATTTAAACGCTAACCTATATTTCCTTTCCAAAAAGAACCCTTCCGCATCTTTATAAATTTTATCAAAAAGTTTCTCAGATTCAGTTTTATAAAAAACAAGTGCACTTAAGCCTCTTTTATCGGTAAAAATCTTACTTAAAACACCCGCATTTTCTGTTTCTTGTTTTATCCAACTTAGAAATACTTCACTTGCAGAATATAACCTAGTTTTTAATTGCGGAATCTTGCTTTGTGGATGATTATATTCTACTATTGACCCATCACCATCTATACAACCACGTAAAAAGTGAAAGAATAAGTCATCAGGAATATCAACCTTTTGTATAACTTTCGATTTTTTAGGACCAATACCTATTTTGTCTAAAAATTTATAAAAGGCGACATCACCGATTTGAACAACAAAATACTTCTTTTCTTTAGAGACTCCACCTGATTTTCTACCGACATGCAATTTTTCAATTCCTAAACTTTTTTTAAAAATCAAAATTAAGTCCTCATCTTTAGAAGTGAAAACTATATGTCTGCCGTCTGATGATAAATTTCCGTCCGTTGCTATCAAACCAAGAGCATAGGCAAACTTACTTGACCATTCTATTTTTACCCCTCCTTTTGGTCTCATAAATTTAAGTTGTATCTCTAATTGGTGCCTAGGAGAGGACTTGAACCTCCACGCCTTACGGCACGGGCTTCTAAGACCCGCGTGTATACCAATTTCACCACCTAGGCAATTTATGGCCCTATTTAACCACACCATTTATAAAAAAACAAGTGGCTACTTCTTTTCAAGAATTAAAATCCAGTTTTCAGGACTATTGTCTTTTGGGTCGCCAATATTTTTTATATCAATACCTACATAACCATCCTTTAGATGTTTATTTACTGTTTCCTTGTCAGCAAGATTCACTTCAGACAATTCACCAATCTTACCGCTTTTAGGATCAAAATCATCTTGACGTGTCAAAAGTTTTTCTAAAACAAAGAAGCTTGATTCTTTTTTGTTGGCGCTCGTCTTTACTAGCACACTAGAATTCATCTTTACCAATCTATAACCTTCTTTCAAATTTGTTACCAAACTAATCGGATTGTCACAGTCTACATCCAATGAAGCCACTTCACAACCTTCTTCTTGCGCCGCCTTTTCACAAGCATGAATAATTTTTGGTGCCAAACCACGCCCGCGACTATCTTCATCCACACTCAAAGCAGTGATGTAAGCAACTCTTTGTCCGCGAAAATCCTCAATATCTGCCTTGCATGTGGCTATTATACTACCATTATTTTTTATAACAAAATAATGAAACTTATCTTGAATGCGACCGTTGGCAACCAATTGTATTTCAAAAAAGGAATCACTGGCACATATTTTTGCCGCCGCTTCTCTTTGGTCGTCATCAAAACTTAACCATTGCTCATGATTTTTCATCACGCATAACCAAAAATCTACCAAATCTTCTTTGGTAGATATTTCGACTGGTTCAAAATTATGCATTTCTACTTCTCTAGACGAAAAGTGGTCACCAGACATACTTTTATTTCTTCAACAAAAACTTGTAATTGAACAATTTATAAACCAACAAAGCGGCCATAAATTCTGAGGCTGGCAAACCTTTGATTGGAGCCAACTCGTTTACATCAAAACCCACTACATTTTTATGTTTAAAAACCGCGCGCATTAAATCCAAACAATCATACCAATTTAAACCGCCTGGTTCTGGAGTGCCAGTCGCTGGTAAGAAGCTTGGATCAAAACCATCAAGATCGATACTAATATAAACATCTTTTTTTAATTGACTAACAATTTTAGCAATCGACTTGGCTTTTGTCTTCGCGTCAAAACCAAAACGGCTTGGACTATAAATACGATCCATGTACTTATTCTTTTTTACCCAATCAATTTCTTCTTGGGAAATACTACGAATACCTACTTGAATTACAGTGTCCACATAATCATAACTGCGTTTCATTGAGCAGGCATGACTATATTTTGTGCCTTCGTAACTTTCGCGTAAATCACCATGCGCATCCCAATGCAAAACAGAAAGATTTTTATATTTTGCGGCCACCGCTTTTACTGCTCCTGGAGTGATGGAATGTTCACCACCAATCATACCAACGAACTTACCGTCCTTCAAAAGCTGTTCACATTTTTTAAAAACAGTGTTAAACATTTTTTCAGGAGGCATCGTGCGTACTTTTAGCTCTGGCAAAGTATGTAGGCCATACTTTAAATAAGCTTCGGTATCGAATTCACGATCATAATATTCCATTTGTGGAGACGCAGCAATCAAAGCAGCCGGACCCTTGTCCGCGCCTTTACCATAAGAAGAAGTCTTGTCATATGGCACCGGCAAAACTACCGCTTTAGAATTTTTATAAGTTTGACCCTCAAAACCACCAAAGGTTTTAGCGTACGTTCTTCGTTTGTGCATAAAAAATATTTTACCAACCAAATTTTTTCCCGATTTCTTCAGGAGTTTCGTGTTCGCGGGCGATGCGGATATCACCATCTTGGCACACGATATTGGCAGGAGAAGATAATAAACAATGTTGAGAACCTAAAGCGTCTTGGTAAGCACCGGTATCAAAAAAAGCTACATATTGAGATTCGCCTTCTTCAAGTTTAGGAAGACGCACATAACTACCAGCTGTGTATTTATCATCACTATCACAACTACTACCACACAACCAAACGCGTTCCAATTTTTTAGAATCTAAATTGTTGATTGGTACCACATGCCATTTTTGCTTGATAGCCCAGGTATCAATCAAATCATTCATAAAACTACCGTCGATAACGTACCACTTGCGAGCGGCCGCGCCTTTTTTAATCTCTTTTTGAGCGATAATTTTAAAAACAGTAATTTGAGATGGCGCCATCACATGGCTTCCCCATTCACAAATAATATGAGGAGGAGCGATACCTTCACCGTTGGTATGTTTTTCTAAATAACTCACGATGCGTTGGACTACCCCTTGTACAGAATAAGTCTT
>CAIOJG010000108.1 GCA_903858555.1 Candidatus Magasanikiibacteriota bacterium | reverse complement strand
TTACAAAGGTTTGGCATCAGATATAAAAGATAAATTTTTATATGATGATGTTCAGATAACGAAATCTTTCCCAGATACTATCGAAATTAACATTACCGAGAAAAAAGCTCAAGTAATTTACGATAACAACAGCACTTATAGACTATTAGACGCGGATGGCAAAGTCGTAAAAGTGATATCTTTACCACCCCAGACTCTTTCTGACCAACAAATTATGAGCGCACAAGCTACCACTTCTACCAGTTCAACCATTTCGCAGAACTACCACTTAACCGATTACCAAAACTTACAAACTCAATACGGGCAGATGCCGATAATTTTGGATAAAAAAAGCATCCCTAATAACAAAACAGATTATGTACTATCTGCCAAAACAATAAGCACCACTTTGACTTGGTCAAAACAATTAAATCAACAGGGGATTGGCAATGTACAGTATTTTACTTTAGGTGATAATGAAACAAATTTAAAAATTGCCTTAAACCAGCCTTGGTACCTACTCATTAACACCGATTTGGACTATCAAACTCAAATTAAAAATCTAAAAATAATTTTGGCGAATAATCACCCCACGGAATATGTAGACCTGAGGTTTGGCGAACGGGTGTACTGGAAATAAAATTTAACCACATTATTATAAAAACTCGCTTATAGCGGGTTTTTATATTGACAAAATACAAAAAAACCATAATAATACAGTCTCAATCTTTGGGCTAGGAGGGGACATGGATTCAGGAGACAATTTCCGGGATATTTGGTGTATAGCCAGATGCGGCGCCACCACCCAACACCGAGTGCTTTCCCACAACAAGCATTCCCTGATGGACAAGATGGACAACGCCGAAGTTCGCTGCAGGACGTGTGGCAGCAGGCATATCATCACGATTCCACCGGAGGAATCCGCGGAGGGCGGATTGGAGCTGAAAATTGAGCGGTAGCTTCGGAGGTTTTGGCGACATTTTTCCACGGACAAATAAAGTCGCACACCTCAAATTTAAATCTTCACTTTAACGGTGGAGATTTTTTAATTGAGTGGTGGTGGAGGAGGGGTTACAAATTCATGTGGATAAGATAACTTTACAATCTATTTGCTTTGTTATATAATTGAGTATAATAACTCTTACACTCAATTATATATAGCAAATATGCGCTTAAATAAAATGAAATCAAAGAGAGACTGTTCTAGATGCGTTATTTGCGGCATAACCGCCCAGGATGCTATACTAGTAGTTGATCATATCATTCCGGTGGTCAAAGAAGGAACAAACGACATAAATAATCTCAGGGCACTCTGTCGCGAATGTAATCACGGGAAAATGATATTAAACGAAAGAATATGACCAACCAACACCCTCTTCCATATCTTGATGATTTTATTTTAAATCTTAGAGCCAACAATTTTTCAGAAGAAACTGCGTATAATTATGAACGTGATTTAAAAACTTTTGAAACTTTTTTGAGCAATGATATAAGCAAATCTTTTGAAACCATAAATAAGACAGACATTTTACGTTTCAAAGCATATTTAAGCTCATCAGACCGTAGAACCGCCGAAGACCACAAGCCAGAAAAAAAACTCAACAGTTACTCCATAAACCGCATCCTTTCTTCCATACGCTCATATTTAAAGTTTATGGAAGACATGGATCACAGATCTCCAATCTCACCAAACGCCATCAAACTACTCAAAAATGAGAAAAAGAGCGCTCGCGTACCAGAATTTGAACAGCTTATCACTCTTATAGAAGCACCGACAAAATATGAGGAAAAAATTCAAGTTGCTTTAAGAAATCGCGCAATGCTTGAGACTTTATTTGCTACAGGAATGCGTATTTCTGAGTTATTATCTTTAAAAGTAAATCAAATTGATCAGACAGGAAAAATTTACATTTTAGGAAAAGGGAAAAAACAACGTTTTGTTTATTTAACACCTCGTGCTTTAGCTCATTTAAAAAGTTATTTAACCAAAAGAAATAGCACTTCTGATATGCTGTTTATCCCCTACCGAGGCAGAAATAATAATGAAAAAAATAAAAAACTTTCTACAAATTATTTGCAGTATAAAATCAAACAATACCGTCAATTGTTAGATATCAACTTACCGATTAGCGCCCATACTTTGCGTCATAGCTTTGCCACATTTTTGGCGGAAAAAGGCGCCAATCCGGCTGCCATCCAAATACTTCTTGGCCACGAATCGCTAGACACAACGACTAGATACGTCCACGCCTCCGACAGATATGCAGAAAAAACTCACCATGAATTTCACCCTCTTTTCGACAAATAAAAAATATCCCGGCAGAGAGTCGGGATATTTTATTTAGTTATTTTTCAGACCTCATTTCACCAATGTTTACTTGAGAAAAATAAATATTGGGGAACGATGAGGTCTGCGCGCGACAGACCTGCGACCGTGCCCGCCACCGCTTTTTGCTGTGGCAAGAATTCAGGAAACCTGGACCGCCCCCTTGAGTTTGCGCACTGGAAAAGCGTCGCGCACCTTGCGAGGCAGGACTGGACCAACCAGATGAACCATTTTGTCTTTCTTCATGACTTTCCTGTAATGGGCGTTTGTGCCCGCGAACAACCTCTAAAATACTAACCGATATTTCACCAAAAGTCAATAAAACAGCCCCTTGAAGAGCTGTTTTAAAATTGATTTATTCTATAATGCCGAAGCAATAATCATATCCAACATCTTTGGAAATGTAATCCCCGCTTTTCCAGCCGCTTCCGGCAACAAACTAGTGCCGGTCATTCCTGGAATTGTATTTGTTTCTATTATATACACCTTGCCGTCATCTCCGTAAAAAAAGTCCGTACGACTCATTCCACGGCATCCAAGCGCTTTGTGAGCAATAAGTGCCATATCCTGCATAGCTTTATTTATTTCTTCTGGAAAATCAGCCGGGCAGATATGTTTAGAACCACCGGCAGAATATTTTGATTTATAATCATAAAACTTTCCAACCTGAGGTAAAATATGAGTCGGTGGCAAAGCAAACACTTCACCTTTTTTCTCCAGCACACCACAAGTTGCTTCTTGGCCTTTGATGAATTTCTGCGCCAACAACCAAGGGAATTTTTTTATAGTACGGCCGACTGCTTTTTTCAAATCATCTTCGGTTTTGACGATACTCACACCGACCGCCGATCCTTGATCCGCTGGTTTTACTACACACGGATAACCAACATTGGCATTGATAGCGCTCAACATTTCTTTTTGGTTGCTTTTCCAATTTTTAGCAGTGATATCGATAAAGGCCGGATGCGGCAAATGCCAAGAATAATAAGTCAGCCCAGCATAAACTTTATTCATACACAGTGCACTGCTCAAAGTATTTGGACCGGTGTATCTTATTCCAAACGCCTCAAACATTCCCTGTACCGTGCCATCTTCACCAGGTGACCCGTGCAACGCAATAAACACCACGTCAAAATGTTTTCTATCTTTGTTGGCAAAATCTAAAAATACTTTCTTATTTTTATTCTTTAAAACAAAATGATTATCTGTAGTCATTTCAACCAAACTAGGTATATATTTTTTACGATCTAAATTTTCAAAAACTGCCTGACCGGTAACCAAAGAAACTTCTCGTTCCGACGAAGATCCACCGTACAAAACAGCCACTTTTAATTTCTTCATATTTAAAATTAAACTAAATTATACCCTTAATTCTACGGTAAATAGCCCAACGGGTCAACCGGTATACCATTTAAACGCACTTCAAAATGCAGATGGGCACCGGTGACAAACGGTCCAGAGCCTACCATTCCAGGGGTGCCGCCAGAGTAACCAATCAAATCACCTTTGGTCACATACTGATCTTGTTCAGCAACCAATCTACTCAAGTGACCATACAGGGTAGAAAGACTGTCATTTTGAATAAGCAAAATATAGCTATAACAACTAGCCAAGGTACAATGTTTGGCACGACCAATATAACCAGAGCTAGCCGCGTACACCGGCGAACCTTGCGGCATACGAATATCAATACCGCTATGCTGAAAAACATTGCGAAACGGATAATCCGGATCATGAAAACGCGCGGTAATATAACGGGCAGGAGTCGGCCAATCAATATCCCCTCCTCCAGTGCTAACATCTTTAAATCGTTGTTGATCGTCCAATTTTTTACGAACTTGTGATTCGTAACTCTGAACTTCGGTTTCGGTTATTTTATATTGTTGACGCAAACTATCCAACAAAGTCTGAAATCTTAATTCAGAATTTTTTGTCTCCGATAATAATGTTTGCTTATTATCCAACTCGTCATTCAAATCGTTCTTTTTATTATCCAATTCCGTCAACAAAGAATCATACTCTTTTTTTTTGGCTTCGGCTTCTGTTTTCCTTTGATCCAAATCTTCTCTGACAATCCTCACCTGACGCACCGATCGCCCCAGATCAATATACACATCCTGCAAATATTTAGCTTGATTATAAAAATCAGAAAAATTAGTGTTAGTTAACATTATTTCCATAAAGTTCTTTTGATCATCCGCGTGAAGGCTCTGAATGATCTTGGAAATCATTTTTTTTTCCTTATCAATAGTCTCTTGTTTTTTTGAGATATCAATGTTCAAGGAATCAATCTCCAACTTGGATTTTTCCAATTCTTGAGTGATCAAATCAACACTAACCTGAGCTTCGGCAATTCGATTTTGAATGATATTTAATTGATTTTTCAACGAGACTCCTTCGGTTTGTTTTTGAGTTATATTATCTTTATACTTTGCAATTGTATCTTCCAACTCTTTGATTTTATCTTTTCTAAGGTCAATCTCGGTATTTAGTTTATCAACTTCCGGACTGGTATTGTCCGCTAAAACAAAAGAATGGCCAGACCTAAAAATCAAACCCACCAATAAAATAAACAAGACTGTCTTAGACTTTTGTGACATGTTTAAATTATATCACATATAACAAAAAAACTGAATATTTTTCAGTCTAACTTACTATTTGCGGGCATCACGGAAATTAATATCCGCTCAGCCCTTTTATTGTAATTTTGAAACAGCCAAATTTAATCTTTTGAGAGATTCATCCTTGCCCAAAACTTCGGCTATTTCAAAAGGACCAGGTGAATTTTGCTGCCCAGACAGAGATACTCGTAATGGCCACAGCACCTGTCCATTGGACCAAGCATTTTGCGCCGTCCATTCCCCTACCAAAATCTGCATTTTTTCTTTATTCCAGTCTTGAACACCAATTGTACTCATATATTCAACCAGCTTTGGCAATATATTTTTTACTTCCTCCAATGAACTCTTTTTCCAAACTAGTATCTCACCGGCATAATCCGATAGAGTAAAAATAAACTTGAGCGCTTCACCGATATCGGCCAAAGTAGTGATTCGATCTTTCTCCAAATTTAAAGCCTTGGAAAGCCAAGTTTTATCAACGTTTTCAGCAACCAAACCAGATTTTAATAACCACGGTAAGCAACTAGATATAAGCTCTTCGTCGTTTAGATTT
>CAIOJG010000107.1 GCA_903858555.1 Candidatus Magasanikiibacteriota bacterium | reverse complement strand
TGCCATTGCGTTTTACTAAATATAAATTTGAGTAAACGGTCTGGGATTGTGCGACGACTTCGGCGGTTTTATCTGGGGAGTTGTCATCTACTACGACAATATTTAAATTTTCTACTGGCTGCCTAAAAATTTCGTTAATAATTTTAACAATATTTTCACGTTCATTGTAAGTTGGCAGGACAATAAAAGTTTTCATATTTATTCCCATTCAATCGTACCGGGTGGTTTGTTGGTGAGGTCGTAAAAAATATAATCCACCGCGTTGAGCGCTTTTATTTTTTTGATTATTTTGTTCAAAGTATTTTCTGGAATTTGTGCAAACGAGACAGTCATCGCTTCTTCAGATTCGACCGGACGCAAAACAATCGATTCTTTATTTTTAAAACCAAATGGAATCATCACAGTTGGGCATTGCCAAATTTTATTACATTTTTTATCGGCTAAAATCGCTTCATCCACGATGGCATCAATTTTTCGTAAAAGTTCCAAGCGGTCTTTGGTGAGATATGCTTTGGTCAATTTGGACTTGCCCAGGTTTTTTTCGTCACCCAATACAGTGAGTAAAACACGGTTTACTTCTTTGTGGGTGTTGGTGATGGCAGGGGAGATGGCTCGCAATTTTGTCCAAGATTGTTTGTTGTTTAGTAAAACCGCTGGGTTGGAGTAGGAACGTTCGTCGCCCTGCACGCCGACGGATTTTACCGGCAATTTCATTATGTTTAAAGCGATTTCACTGGCCAATTCATCGCTACCGTCCGAGCATAAACAACGAATCGCCAACCCAGGTCCAGGGAAAGGGTGACGCATGACGATACTCGCCGGCAAGCCAAGTTTGAGCCCAATCTTGCGCACTTCATCTTTATAAAGTTCTTTGAGTGGTTCAATTATTTTTCCGTCCGCAATCATCTGTTGCACACGTGGCACGCGGTTGTGGTGGGTCTTGATCACGTCCGCATTTTTAGTGCCACCGGATTCGATAGTATCTGGATAAATAGTACCTTGTCCCAAAAGCCAATTGTCGCCGCTCATCTTTTTTTCTTTCATGATACGGTCGGTGATATCCAAAAATAAATTACCGATAATTTTTCTTTTTTGTTCCGGTTCCGAAATATTTTTCAAAGCTGCCAAAAATTCTTTTTCAGCGTTGTAGACATGTAGATTTTTAAAACCGAGTTTATGTAAAGCCTCAGATATTTTTTTAGTTTCATCTAAGCGCATGGTACCGGAATCAATATGTAGTCCGTAAACTCGTTTTTTGCCCAACACTTTTTCAAGCAAAGCAAAACACACCGCCGAATCCACTCCACCACTCACCAACAAGAAAACATTTTTATTGTCCGCTTGTTTAAAAATTTCATTATCAATTTCCATCATCATGGAGGCTGTATCCCAGTTTTTTTTCAGATTACAGATATTGAAAATAAAATTGTTAAGCATTTTTTTGCCTTCCTGAGAATGGGCGACTTCCGGATGAAATTGAAAGCCGTAGAATTTTTTTTCCGCATTGTACATCGCGGCGATCGATTCACTGTTGCTGCCCGCAATTTGCGTAAAACCTTTTGGTAGTTTGCTCACGTGGTCACCGTGACTCATCCAAACCTGAGAATTTTTTTTCACACCTTCAAAAATCGGTGCGTCACTTACTTTTAAATTTGCCAACCCATATTCACGCGCCTGACCAGATTCAACTTTGCCGCCAAAAAAATCCGCCAACAGCTGGTGACCATAGCACAAACCTAAAATCGGCAGACCAAGTTCAAATATTTTTTTATCAATTTCAAGTCTTGGATCACGCACTAGACTTCGCGGACCGCCAGACAAAATTATGCCTTTAGTATTTTTCAGTTTACTAGCCGAAACATCATTAGGATAAATATGCGAAATCACGCCCAATTCGCGCACGCGACGGGCAATCAGGTGGGTGTATTGTGAGCCAAAATCCAGAATTGCAACCTCGTTTTTTTCCGTCATATTAGTTGAGTTTTCTAAGAAAAGTGTGTATACTATATCACATAAATCTAAATTTTTGAATATGTATAGCCAATTTAGTGAGACCCTTACTTTTGATGATGTTTTGCTGGTGCCGCAGGCCTCGGACATCTTGCCAAAGGACGCTATTTTAAAGACCAGATTGACTCGGGGGCTTAGTTTGAATTTGCCATTTATCTCGGCGCCGATGGATACAGTCACCGAACACGATATGGCGATTGCGATGGCTCTGGCCGGCGGGATTGGTATTATTCATAAAAATTTGTCGATTGAACGTCAGGCTCAGGAAGTGGCGGCGGTGAAGCGTTTCAAAAGTGGTTTTATTCAAAATCCAATTTCAGTTTTACCAGAAGCAAAAATTAGTGAAGTGATGCAAATTCGTCAGGAGCAGGGTTATAAAAAAATTCCAGTGGTAGATTTGGCCGGAAATTTTGTTGGACTCATCTCTGATACGGATTATTTTATTCCGGATGATAAAGATTCGTTGGTGAAGGATCGCATGATTGGTAAGAAAGATTTGATAATTGGAAAAGTTGGAATGAGTCTAAAAGAAGCCAATACAATGTTGCGAGATTTTCGTTTACGTACTTTGTGTATCGTAGACGGCAAAGGAAAACTGGTGAGTATGGTGGCGCGTCGTGATTTGGAAAAGAATTTACAATTTACTGAAGCGGTAAAAAATAGTAATAAGCAGTTATTGGTGGGTGCGTCGATTGGTGTGGGAACGAGTGGTTTAGAACGTGCTGAAATTTTGGTAAGTAGTGGAGTAGATGTGATCGTAGTAGATACCGCGCACGGACACAGCACTGGCGTTTTAAATACTGTAAAAGAATTGAGAAAAAAATTTAAAAATTTACAAATTATTGGTGGTAACATCGCTACCGCTGAAGCCGCCAAAGCCCTCATCGCCGCCGGAGTAGACGCCGTGAAAGTAGGTATTGGTCCAGGATCAATTTGTACTACACGCATTGTCGCTGGTATTGGCGTGCCGCAGTTGTCTGCGATTTTAGAGGTATCCAAAGGTGTGCGTGCTGCTAAAAAAGATATTCCGGTTATTGCTGACGGTGGTATTAAATCTTCTGGAGATATTGTGAAAGCTTTGGCCGCCGGAGCCGAGAGTGTGATGATGGGCAATATGTTTGCTGGCACGGATGAATCTCCAGGACGTGTAGAATATGTGGACGGTCGCATGTATAAAATTTATCGTGGCATGGGCAGTATCGAAGCGATGGAACACGGCAGTAAAGATCGTTACGGCCAAGGCCATGTCGATGACAAGAAAAAATTTGTTCCCGAGGGTGTCACCGGACGCGTGCCTTACAAAGGGCAGGTGAGTAGGATCCTATATCAGCTGGCCGGAGGACTCCGCAGTGGTATGGGCTACAATGGCTCTCGCACTCTGAAAGATCTGCAAGCCAAAGCGCATTTTATAAAAATCACGAACTCTAGTTTGGCTGAAAGTCATCCGCATGATCTGGCGAGTATGGATAGTGCGCCGAATTATCGGGGGGAGGAGTAAAATTTAAACAGTGATATAGGTTAGTATTATTTAAATTTATGTCTATCGATGGTTGGCAAGTCAGAGATCTTATAGAAGTATCTCAGTACCGTATTATTTACTGTAAAACAATCGCCATGTATCCTAAAACTGCAGGGATGAGGGCGTTTGATACAGTTGCACCGGTTGATCAATTTTATAAGAACATTAACTCAGCTTTATTTAGTGATAGTCTTCTTATCACAGGTAATTTGTTAGACCAAAAGTATGATAATACTATTAGTTTAAAAAATTGGTTTAAACCGAATACCAAACAAAAAGACCTTCAAATTATCGTTGATCTTTTTAAGTCCTGTGGTTTAAAGGAGGTTCGAGATCAGGTGTTTGGTCATCAAGATGTGGGTAATCATAATAATGCCTTTCCTTTTAGTAGACTTCAAGGTGAGCTGAATATTGAATTAATAGAAAAGCTTGAGGATATCCAAAAACGAATTAGTGATTTATTTTTCTCTTATGCAAAAGAGCATGAAGAAAATAAGTACGGTTTTATTAATACACAAGAGGCGTACAATGAAATACAAACTACGATGCAAAATGCCAAACCAACTTTGACAAATAGCCATGTCATCTAATTAAATATTAAAAATTTCCAACAGTGTATAAAGATTTTATTTTATGAAAAATGTCGATAAAGGGAAGTATATAAAAGCAGATATTCATTCTAGACCAAACGCTATTAATGGAAAATATAAATTAGCTAATATTGG
>CAIOJG010000106.1 GCA_903858555.1 Candidatus Magasanikiibacteriota bacterium | reverse complement strand
GTTTGGATACAATTTGATTTTCATCGCCACTATCCTTAGTGTTTTTGATGGTGCTTTGGCTCGTTATCAAAATACTGTGAGTGATCGCAATAAATTTTTGAGTGTTTTTGTTAATTATCTATTATACGCGTTTTTGCTGGCGTTTGTGGAAGTGGTTTCCGGAAGTTACAATAAAATGGTTTATAATTTATTTATTATCCCAGTTTTTTATTTGTTGGCCGTTATTAAAAAACAAGAATTTGCGCAGAGCGACTGGTTGATAAAACCAGAAGCAAAAATAGTTTATTTAAAAAGTTTGATTTTTTTATTGGTTTATAGTCATTGGTATATTGGTTACGGTATCCACTATTTAACTACGGTTCTGACTTTTTCCAATTACGCGGCGACATTTTTGTGTATATATTACTTTATATACATCCAATTACGCTGGAAAAAGATGAAGATATAATTTTGACAATAGGCCGGTTTTATTATAGTATAAATCATTATGAACTTTGATTTCACCACAATTTTAGGGATTATCGGCGCAGTATTGATTTTGGTTGCTTTTGCTTTGGTAGAGTTTAAGATTTGGAAGACTGAAATGACACGCTATGATTTGGTAAATTTTTTTGGTAGTGCTGTCTTAGTTTATTATGGTATTTTGATAAAAGGTTATCCATTTGTAATACTTAATACTATTTGGGCATTAGTTTCTTTACGTAGTATTATTATCGATATTTTAAAAATGAAAAAAACCGTATGATCAATTCTGGAGAACTCCGTAAAAAGTATTTAGAATTTTTTGCTAGCAAAGGACACAAAATAATTCCTTCGGCTTCTTTGATTCCGGATAATGACCCGACTGTTTTGTTTACCACGGCTGGTATGCATCCGCTCGTGCCGTATTTGATGGGACAAAAACATCCGGAAGGCACCAGACTTTCCAATGCTCAAAAATGTATTCGTACTCAAGATATTGATGAAGTGGGTGACAATCGTCACCAGACTTTTTTTGAGATGCTTGGAAATTGGTCACTGGGAGATTATTTTAAAAAAGAAGCGATTGAATGGAGCTTTGAATTTTTGACCTCTAAAGATTATTTAGGTTTGGATATTCGTAAATTAGCGGTATCGGTTTTTGCCGGTGAAGATGAAAATAATATTCCTCGTGATGAAGAAGCGGCAGGTATTTGGAAAAGTTTAGGCATGCCGGCTGATCGCGTGGTGTATTTACCTAGAAAAAATAATTGGTGGGGTCCGGCCGGTCAGACTGGTCCATGTGGTCCTGACACTGAAATGTTTTTCTGGAAAGGGGAATTGGAATTTCCTCCAGCAGGCAGCAATCCGGAAACCGACGAAGACAACTGGTTAGAGATTTGGAACGATGTCTTCATGCAATATAATAAAAATGCGGAAGGAAAATACGAACCACTTGCTCAGAAAAATGTTGATACCGGCATGGGATTGGAACGTACTTTAGTCGCCCTCAATGGTTACGCCGATGTTTTTCAGATTGATTCCTTCTGGCCGTTGATCCAAAAAATTCAGGAAATTTCCGGTCATGAATATATTGAAAGTATGGAAGTGACGAAATCCATGCGTATCGTGGCTGATCATTTGCGTACAGCGACTATGATCATGGGTGACGACCGTCGTGTGGCTCCAAGTAATGTTGACCAAGGGTATATTGTGCGTCGTTTGATTCGTCGCGCGGTGCGTCACGGACGATTGCTCGGAATTACCGAAAATTTTTGTGATCAGATTGCTTTGCAAGTAATTGAGTTTACTAAAGATATTTATCCGGAAGTAGAAAAAAATAAAGAATTTATTTTACTCGAGCTTGCAAAAGAAGAAAGTAAATTTAGAAATACGATTGAACAGGGGATGAAAGAGTTTGAAAAATTGCTCAATGGCTTTAGAATTGCTTTTGAAAAAATTGGAAAAAATATTACGGAAATTTCGGGTAAGCAGGCTTTTAAACTTTTTGAAAGTTCTGGTTTCCCACTTGAGATTACTTTAGAAATGGCTCGTGAAAATGGTCTGACTGTAAATATCAATGAATTTGATTTGGCGTACAAGGCTCATCAAGAATTATCACGCACCGGTGCGGAACAAAAATTTGCCGGTGGTCTAGCCGATCACAGCGAGATTTCTACCAAGTATCACACCGCCACACATTTGCTCCACGCTTGTTTGTTAAAAGTATTGGGTCCACATGCGACTCAGCGTGGCAGTAACATTACTCAAGAGCGTATGCGTTTTGATTTTGCCAATCC
>CAIOJG010000105.1 GCA_903858555.1 Candidatus Magasanikiibacteriota bacterium | reverse complement strand
TAAATTCATATATGTAGTTGATTTAATAAAGCCTAAATTGGCTTTGTTAAGTTATTTTATTCCTTTTTCCTATACAAATCAAGTCCTATGGTTTCCTTATTATACTTTTTGGCTGTGCTCGCCGTCTTGGTAATTTCTCATGAATTTGGACATTTTATTTTTGCTAAAAAGAATGGGATTGGCGTTCACGAATTTGGTTTTGGTTTTCCACCAAGATTTTTGGGTGTTCAGTTTAAAAAAGGTAATACTAAAAAATGGCGGTTGGTTTGGGGCAACCGTGAACTGGATGATAGTGATAAAGATTATGGTACGGTTTATTCTTTAAATTGGTTGCCACTGGGAGGCTTTGTAAAAATCAAAGGTGAAAATGGGGAAGAGGCCCAAGATAAAGATAGTTTCGCGGCCAAGAAATTTTGGCAAAAATCTTTGGTGCTGTGCGCGGGGGTGATGATGAATGTTTTGTTGGCCTTTGTTTTGTTGACTATCGGATATATTGTTGGTCTGCCACAAAATTTGGATAATATTACGGACGTGTCACATGTCACAGATCGCCGGATTGAAATTTTACAAGCTTTACCAGGTAAACCAGCTGAAGCTGCGGGGATAATGGCGGGTGATGTAGTGGTGCAAGTTGGTGATTTACAAAATCCACGCCTCAAAGAAATGCAAGATTATGTGGATTTGCACAAAACCGAACAGTTGCTCGTGCGTGTAAAAAGAGCGGATCAAATAATTGAGAAAAAAATTCAGCCGGCCATTTATGCCGATACTGGTAAAGGTGGTTTAGGGATTGCGATTGCCGAAATCGGTACGGTGAAATATTCATTTTTTCCAGCACTGTGGGAAGGTGTAAAAGCAACTGCTTGGTATCTTAAAGAAATTATTGTTTCCTTTGGTATATTGTTGGCTGGTTTATTTAGTGGTCACGGTGCTGGTGAAGCGGTGTCTGGTCCAGTAGGAGTCGCGGTGATGACTGGTCGCGTGGCCAAGCTCGGTTGGATTTATTTGATTCAATTTGCGGCGATGCTTTCCTTGAACTTAGCCATTTTCAATATTTTGCCAATTCCAGCACTCGATGGTGGTCGTGAATTATTTTTGGTGATTGCAAAATTACGCGGTAAAGCAGTTTCCCAAAAAGTGGAACAAATTTTTCACACCGTTGGTTTTGCTTTGCTAATGCTTTTGGTAGTGTATGTAACTGTCCGTGATTTATCAAATTTTAAAGAAGTGATTTTGAATTTTATAAAAAGATTGATTTAATATGCAATCAAAATTTGAACAACTCAAAACCGAAGCCTTGTTGGCCATAAAATCTGTGGCGGATAAAATGCAGTTGGAAGATTTGGAAAATAAAATTCTTGGCCGTAAAAATGGGGAGCTGACCAACCTGATGAAGGGTCTGAAAGATTTGACCGATGACGCTCGCAAAGTGGTGGGCGCTTTGGCTAATGAAGTAAAAAAAGAAATTGAATTGGCAATGGAAAATAAAAAGAATGAATTGCTGATGTTGGATTGGAGTAAAGCAATAGAAAAAGAACGCTTGGATATTACTCAGCCGGCTTTGCCACAAACCGAGTCTGGCACTTTTCATCCGAACACTATCATCCAAAAAGATTTGGAAGATTTTTTCACTTCTATGGGTTTTGCGGTGTTGGATGGTCCAGAGCTCGAGAGTGATTTTTTCAATTTCTCGGCCGTGAATGTTCCAGAAAATCATCCCGCTCGTGATATGCAGGATACTTTTTATATCAAAAATCATCCGGGGCTCGTGATGCGTACCCACACTTCTTCCATGCAGGTCCGTGCGATGCTAAAACAGGGTGCGCCACTGCGCGCGATTGTTCCTGGGAAATGTTATCGCAATGAATCGACCGACCCACGTCATGAACACACTTTTTATCAGTTGGAAGGTTTTGTGATTGATGAAAATATTACTTTAGCCAATATGAAAGGCGTCCTGGAAGCAGTAGCTAAGCATCTCTACGGCGAAGAAACTCAGGTGCGTCTGCGTCCGAAATTTTATCCATTTGTGGAGCCGGGGGTAAATGGTGAGGTGACTTGTTTTATCTGTAAAGGCAAAGGTTGTCGCGTTTGTAAAAATACTGGATGGCTCGAAATTTTTGGCGCTGGTATGATTCATCCAAATGTTTTGAAAGAAGGAAAAGTAGACACGACTAAATATCAAGGTTTTGCTTTTGGATTTGGTTTGACTCGTCTCGTAATGTTGAAATATGGTATTGAAGATATTCGCCATTTGCAGAGCGGTGATTTAAAATTTTTAAAACAGTTCTAGTATGTTGATTTCCTATAATTGGTTAAAACAATACGTCAATTTGCCAAGCACAATTACTGCCGATGAAGTGGCCGCGCGTTTGAAGGCGGTGACAGTAGAAGTAGAAGGCGTAAAAAAGCAAGGTGAACTTTTGGAAAATGTAGTAGTCGGTAGAGTGGTGTCGGCCGTGAAACATCCCAATGCGGATAAATTAAAATTGTGTCGCGTGGATGTCGGCGCGGATGAAATTCAGATTGTGTGTGGTGGTAGTAATGTCACTGAAGGCATGTTGGCCGCAGTCGGAAAAATTGGTGCTAAAGTACAGTGGCATGGTGAAGGGGATTTGGTCGAACTCGTGCCAACCAAAATTCGCGGTGAAGATTCTTTTGGGATGATTTGCGCGTCTACCGAGATTGGTTTGGGAGAAATGTTTCCACTCAAAGATGAAAAAGAAATTTTAGATTTGTCTGGTTTGGCGGACGGGAAAAATATTGTTGGTTTGCCACTCGCCGAAGTGCTCGGCTTAAATGATACAATTTTAGAAATAGATAATAAATCTTTGTCCAACCGTCCAGATCTTTGGGGCCATTATGGCGTGGCGCGTGAAGTGGCGGTTTTGTTTAATCGTGATTTAAAAAAATACGAAGCGCCAAAAATTGTTGCGGGAAAAGATTTTAAATTAAAAGTAGAAATTGAAGACGCCAAACTTTGTCCGCGTTATATGGCCGTGGCAATGTCTGGCGTAAAAGTTGGGCCGTCGCCAAAATGGCTGCAAGAAAGATTGTTGGCTGTCGGTTCCAATCCGATAAATAATATCGTGGATATTACCAACTATATAATGTTGGATTTAGGTCAGCCGATGCACGCGTTTGATGCGGCGAAAGTTGGTAATAATATTGGCGTGCGTTTGGCTAAAGAAGGAGAAAAATTTGTAGCGCTGGATGAAGCCGAATATATTTTATCTGAAAATGATTTGATGATTGTTTCGGGCAGTAAATCTTTGGGTATTGCTGGTGTCAAAGGTGGTTTGGAAAGCGGTACTTATACCGACACCACCACCGTGATTTTTGAATCTGCCAATTTTAATGCGGCCAGCGTGCGCAAGACTGCGACTCGCTTGGGTTTGCGTACCGATTCGGCTGTGCGTTTTGAAAAAAGTTTGGACCCAAATTTGTGTGAGGTGGCTTTGCAACGGGCAGTAGAATTGGCCTTGGAATGTTGTCCAGAGGCAAAAGTGGTAAGCAAAGTGGTAGATGAAAAGAAATTTGCGTTAGCGGTGGGACCGCTCGAATTACCAGCTGATATTTTTGAAAAAAAATTGGGCGTTTCCATTCCACAAAAAGATATTTTAAATATTTTAAGTCATCTCGGTTTTGAAGTAAAAGTAAAAAAGAATAGTTTCTCCGTAAAAATCCCAACTTGGCGCGCGACCAAAGATATCGCGATTGCCGAAGATGTGGTGGAAGAAGTTGCTAGATTTTTTGGTTATGAAAATATCCCGGCTGCTTTGCCAACTTTCCCAATCAATCCACCAGAAAAAAATACTCTGCGTACTTTAGAAAGAAATGTGGCGGAAACTTTGGTAAAAACTTTGGGATACAATGAAGTGTATAATTATTCTTTTGTCAGCGATGTGCAGGTAGCCAAGATGGATGATGATTTGGCAAAATATTTAGAACTAGATAATCCGCTTTCTAAAGAACGTCCATTTTTGCGTCGCAATTTGTTGCCAAATTTACTGGAGAATGTAAAAAATAATATTGAGAATTATCCGGAACTAAAAATTTTTGAAATTGGTAAAGTTTTTTCTATTAAAGAAAGTGGTCTGCGCGCGGATAGTAACGGTAGTGATCTTTTGCCAAAACAAGAAATTTGGTTGGCCGCAATGTACGTCGGCAAAAAAGACGCTACTCCATTCTGGCAAGCTCGCCGTGCTTTAGAAAATATTTTTTCTGAGTTGAATGCAGATTTTCAAATAATGAATCACGATATTGTCCAACCTTGGGAACACCCATCTCGTTTGGCGTTGGTCGCTTGCGGCGGACAAACTTTAGGTGTACTCTGTGAAATCAATCCGATGGTTTCCCAAAATCTTGGTATTGAACAGCGTGTGGGTGTATTACAATTAAATTTATCGGCTTTAGTAGAAGTTTTATCCAAACAAAAAAGTAAAACCATTTACAAACCGGCTTCGGTGTATCCGGCTGTAACTCGTGATTTAGCTTTTTTGGTGAAAAAAGAAATTTCTCATCAACAAATTTTGAGAGCATTAAAAAAGACTTCGGATTTGTTAAAAGATATGGAGTTATTTGATGTTTATCATGGTAGCAATATCGGTGAGGGGTACAAGAGTATGGCGTACCGACTGACTTACGCCAACAGTGAACGAACTTTGACCACCGAGGAAGTAGAAACAGCGGTTAAAAAAGTACAGGAAGTATTGGTAAAGGAGTTTAGTGTGGAAGTGAGATAATTTATTTGTATTTTTTATAGTATGATTGATGAAAAAATTCGCTTAGTAGATACAAAAATTTATATCGCTGAGCTCAAAGAAATTTCTGCTGAAAGATTTGGTGATATGGTAAAAGCGGTGGTTGATATAGAAAAAGGAATAATGGCGATAGGCGCTGAAATGCATGTGGATGAAGAAGCGATGTTGCTTGAAATGGGTTCAAAACAAATTAATCTGTGGGGTATTAATATATATCACGAAATGTCATTTCCAGACATGGTTGAATTTGATTCAATGATTAATATTCGCCCTAATCAAGGCAATCGATCGCGTGGTATAGATAACGAAGAAACAAAAAATTTGGTTTTAGGCGTGGTAAAAAAATTAGTAGAAATAGTATGATTGAAGCAATTCATAAAGATGCCGCCGCTGGCCGCTGGTATGAAATGACATTATGTGAGCAAATGGGCAATATCGGTAGTGAAGTTGGTCGGGCAAATAATTGGCAAAAAAAAGACAATTTTGTTCAGCGTGATAAAGCGCTGGGCCGTGCTTTTGATTTAGTAGATATTACTTTAGATGATGCTCGCTGGAAAGTTTTTCCAGGAAGACTTAGAGAAATTTGTTTGGCACGTGAGTTATTAGTCGATACTTTTTGGGGAAATAAAGAATATGGCGATACTGCTCAAGGTTTAGAAAAATATTTTTACCAGTTTGCTTTTGCTGCTAGGTCTGGTAGGTAGATTGACAAAATACAAAATATATGATATAAAGAATAGTTGGAAAACTATTCTTTATTTTTATCATAGTCTATTTTTTGCTTTTTTTAGCCCAAATAAGCAGAAAAAAGGCTGGGATAAAAACCCATCCCTTACGGCAAGTAGTTGTCGGCACACTGGGTGCTGGCGATTATGAGCCAATTGGTGTTTATAGGAGGTTCGTCATGGCGACTGTCGTCGAAGGCGAATTGTATACTGGTTTGGACGGTCAGCTGTCAGAGATCAAGCGGCAATTGCGGCAGAAGGGCGGTTATCCGTTCGATCCCAAGCAATTGAAGCGCGCTCTGCAGCTCATCATCGAAGGCAAGTTCAGCGAGTTGGGCGTCAAGTTCCCGTGCCAGGTCTACGTTCCAGAGCTCATCCCCGACAAGTGGGAAGTGCTCGAAGACGTCGAACCGACGGAGAATCTGGACGTCAGCAAGCTGAAGTTCGAGCCGTTCCTCAAGGACGGCGAAGAATACATCGGCGGTGATGAAATGCGCAAACGCGCGGTGACGCTCAAGGCCAACTTCGGATTGTCTGATGTGCCGAGCTTCCTCGCGCAAAGCGACAAGATCCCCGCCGAGCTGCGCGGCAAGTACATCATCTTGCCGGCCACCGTTTTGCGCAATCCGGGCGGCGACCGCCGCGTCGCGTACCTGTACTGGGACGGTTCGCGGTGGGTGTTGAACTTCAATTGGCTGGACAACGATTTCAACGGCAACGATCGGTTCGCTCGCAGTTAGTCTCTTCATAAACTCCTGCCTTAACTGGCGGGAGTTTCCTTTTTAAATAGCTGCAACCACTTGCCGGACATTTTTCCCGCGGCTGTAAGTTTGTGAGATAGTTGTCCGTATTTAGAAGCGTTCAATCCTTTGGCTTCCCAAAGCAAAGTAACAAAAAATTTTAAGTTATCGAGTTTACGACTCAGCTCCTCCAGAAATTTCAGTTTATCTTCTCGTCTGGCATATTTGGCCGTAAAAGTTATTTCCAGCAGTTCAACAAATAAATTATCTATTTTAACGCCCAAAGTATACCGGGTTAGTCTCGGTAAATTTGGCAAAAAACTATGCCACAACAAATATCCTTCTTTGAGCAAAGACAAGATGGGGATTTCCGCGGGATTCTTGGGGGGGGGGCTTTGAAGATTAGTCGTCGGAAAAAGTTCGTTCATACTTATGATGATATTATTTCATTAGAAAATTTGTGTTTAGCTTGGGAAGAATTTATCTTAGGTAAAAAAAGGAAACCGGACGTGATAAAATTTGGCGAGAAGTTGATGGATAATATTGTTGCGTGATCGTTTGTTGCATCATGCTATTTACCGAATTCTTTATCCTTTTTTTGATACAACTTTTATCGCCGATTCATTTTCTTGTCGTGATAATAAAGGTACACATAAAGCTCTTATTCGTTTTCAGAGTTTTATATATAAAGTAGGTCAAAATAACACCCGCACTTGTTGGGTACTAAAATGTGACATTAAAAAATTCTTTGATAGTATAGATCATAGCACGTTGTTTAATATTTTGGCTGAATACATATCCGACCAAGATATTTTAAATCTGTTGAATAATGTTATTGAAAGTTATCACAGCGAAGTAAATGGCAAAGGGGTAGGTTTGCCTTTGGGCAATCTTACCTCACAGTTGCTGGCCAATGTCTATATGAATGTACTGGATCAGTTTATAAAGCATAAATTAAAAATTCAATATTATGTTCGTTATGCCGATGACTTTGTAATTTTATCTACTGATAAAAAATATTTAGAAAGTTTAATAATTCCAATTCAGCAGTTTTTAAGTGACAGATTAAAATTAACTTTACACCCCGACAAAATATTTTTGCAAACCGTCGCTTCAGGCATAGACTATCTCGGTTGGAAACATTTTTCCGATCATCGGTTGTTGCGAAAAACTACTCAGAATAGATTGCTGAAACGGGTGGTAAAAAATCCAATCAATGAAACACTGCAATCTTACCTTGGTTTATTAAAACACGGTAATAGTCACAAGGTGAAAAGGCGACTGTTGAATGAATATTGGTTTTATGTTTAATTTGTGGTATAATATAAATATAATTTTTAAAAGAGGGAATTATGTTTACAAATTCAAAAGACATTTTATTTTTGGTAATTTCGTTCTGCGTTTTGTGGGTGACTTTTTTCTTGTGCTGGATGTTTTATTACTTGATGCGTCTATTGCGCAATGCTAATGAGATCATCGAGGAGTTTAGAGTGCGTTTGCAGACTTTGATGGAGGCAGTAAATTATATTCGCGGCAAAGTAGAGCACGTTTCCAATTTAATGACTTTGATCACCGACGGCGCTGGTGGTTTGGCTCAAAAGATTATTGCCAAGAAAGCGCATGATTGGCTAGATGATAGTTCGGAAAAAATAAATAAGACGGCTAAAGATGCGGTGGCTAAAGCGGTAGAGGAAACAGCTAAAAAGATGAAAAAGGCGACTAAAGCTATCAAAAAATAATAAACAATTTTAAAAACCTTTCAGATTTTCTGAAAGGTTTTTTGTTTTGACTTGTAGTATAGTTAGGTGTAGAATTAATTAACTAATTTTTAACAGAAGTGTATGCAAAATCCTTTTGAAAATGCGCTCAAACAGCTGGAAAAGGCCGCTAATATCATGAATTTAGATAAAAATGTTCATGCGATTTTAAAACAACCGGATCGTGTGATGGCCGTGTCGGTGCCGGTAAAAATGGACAATGGTGAGGTGAAAGTATTCACCGGTTTCCGCAGTCAGTACAATGACGCTTTGGGTCCATATAAAGGTGGTATTCGTTACCATGAAAATGTGTCTTTGGATGAAGTTAAGGCCTTGTCTTTTTGGATGATGGTCAAATGCGCGACTGTAAATATTCCAATGGGCGGAGGCAAAGGCGGTATTATTGTAGATTCTAAAAAATTGTCTGAAGGTGAACTCGAAAGAATGTCGCGCGAATATGTACGCAAAATTTGGCGTGAGATTGGTTCGGATAAAGACGTGCCAGCTCCGGATATGTACACCACCCCAAAGATTATGGGTTGGATGCGTGATGAATTTGAAAAATTGGTTGGTCATAGTGATCCTGGTGTGATCACTGGCAAAGCCATTGCTGATGGTGGCAGTGAAGGGCGCGAACAAGCAACTGCTCAGGGCGGCGTCTATGTCACTCGCGAACTAATGAAAAAATTAAATTTAAAAGCCAATGAAACTAAGGTTGCAATTCAAGGCATGGGCAACGTCGGTGGTTTTATGGCCAAACTTTTGGCGGCCGATGGTTTTAAAATTGTGGCGCTTAGTGATAGTAAAGGTGGTGTCTACAATCCAGATGGTTTGGACTTGGATAAAGTTTTTGTTCATAAAGAAAAAATAGGCAGTTTGTCTGGAATGGATGGAGTACAAAATGTATCCAACGCCGAACTGTTGGAATTGCCGGTAGATATTTTGGTGCCGTCCGCCATGGAAAACCAAATTACTTCGGATAATGCGGATAAAATCAAAGCAAAAATAATCGTGGAAATGGCTAACGGCCCAACTACTCCGGAAGCGGATGAAGTCTTGAGTGCACGCGGAATTGTCGTGGTGCCAGATGTTTTGGCCAATGCTGGTGGAGTGACGGTCAGTTGTTTTGAATGGGAGCAAAATGTAAAAGATCAAAAATGGAGTGAAGCGGAAGTGCTCGCTAAACTTGAGCCGATAATGGTCAATGCTTTTAATGAAGTTTGGGAAACCAAAGACAAATACAGTGTGCCAATGCGTACCGCGGCTTTTGTAAAAGCGATTGAGCGTGTGGCTAGTAAGATTAAAGTTTAATGTTAAACGGATTTAAACCAAAACGTTGGCAAGAAGAATTGATAGCGATATTTTTATATGCGCTATCTTTCTTTATTTTGACTTGGCCGCTGATAAAATATTTTACGGTTGGAATTGCCGGATTTTATACCAGTGATTCGCCGTTATATTTTTGGAATGTTTGGGAGTTGGGACAAAAAATTTCTGGTGGAAATTGGTCATTTTATACGCGTGATATTTTTTTCCCGCTGGGCGGATCGCTCGCAATGCATACCAATACTTTGGTGCAGGCGGCCGTGACTTTGCTCATCAATGTGGTCTTTCGGAAATTAACTTTGAGTTATAATTTGGTTTATCTTGGTTCAGCGGTGCTGGGCGCGTATTGTGCGTATTTATTTTTTAGGTTGACACTGAACGATTTTTGGCCGGCGTTTTTAGCGGGGCAGTTTTTTGGGTTTCAACATTTATGGGCTGTGTATAGTTTATTTGGTACTCAGAATTTATTGAGTTTTTGGTATTTGCCGGCGACACTTTTGGCCTATGAAGCCTATCAACATTTTCCTAAAAAAATATTTTTGGTTTTGAGCGGAATATTTTTAGGTTTGGCGTGGTGGAATGAATTTTTAGTTTTTGCTTTTTGCGGAATGGCGTTGTTGCTGTACGCAATTTTGCGTGGTGTGTCTTTGAAACAAGATTGGAAACAGTGGGTGAAAATAAATAGTATTTTGGCTTGGTCGTGGTTATTGGTATCGTTGCCAAAATTCATTTTGTTATTTTTAGACCGAAAAAATATTTCCAATTTGGCAGTACCGAGTGTGAGTGATGTGGATTTTTATCACGGCGATATCATCAATTTATTTCGGCCATCACAGTTTCATTTGTGGTGGGGGAGTTTGAGTGGTTTATATAGAAACGTGGATTTGACGGCAGGAAACGCGTTTGTGGGTTTTACCTTTATTTTAGTGGTATTGCTCTGTATTAAATTTTGTCGTAAACAGTCGTTTGGTAAGGAGGATAAAATGTGGATGTCCATATATGGGCTATGCGCATTTTTCTTTTTAATGCTGTCTTGGGGGCCATATTTACATGTCTTTGGGTTTAATACGCATTTACCGCTGCCATATTTATTGTTTGGTAAAATCAGTAATCAATTTTATAATTTTCGAATGCCGGCACGCTGGCTATTTGTATTTATTTTTTTCTTGGCCGGAATTTTTGGAATCTTATTAAAAAATATTTTTGCCACGTTACCGAAAAAAAATCTGGTTTCAATTTTAGCGGTAATCATATATGTTGGGTTAGTAATAGATTCATTATTTGTTCCTAAAAATATTTTATTTACAGAAGCACAAAAAGTATCGCCAATCTTTACGGAAATTAAAAATGCACCGCCGGGGACAGTGGTGGAATTGCCGTTATCTATCAGTAGCGGTTACTTTGCTTTTACTGAATCTGCACGGGTGAGTTTGTCGCACCAAGTAATCCATGGGCATCCGATTTTGGGTGGGCACCTTAGTCGTCTGCCATTTAGCACGCGAGATTTTTATGCTCAGGAACCGGTAGTAAAATATTTTTTGAATTTTTCTAAAACTTTGCCGGATAAAGATGATTTGGATAAAAATAAAATTACTCATTTCTTTGATTGGTACCAAGCTAAATATTTTGTCTTTGATAAACAATTGTCCGATTCTAACGCTCCAGAGTCTCAACGTTTATTTGGATATTTGACTCAAAATCTAGGTCTGGTAAGATACTATGAAGATAGCCAAGTGATTGGTTTTAAAATAAAATAATATGCCGGAATTACCCGAGGTAGAAACTATTCGCCGTGATTTGGAAAAAAAGATTGCGGGTCAAAAAATAAAAGACATTGAAATCTTGGCCACTAAAAGTGTTCACAATAAATCCGCGGAGTTCTTGAAAGTTTTGGTTGGAAATAATTTTAGTCATATTGAACGACGTGGGAAACTACTGATGTTTGCTTTGGATAAAACCGGTAAATTCGGTTTTTTGCTGATTCATCTCAAGATGACTGGTCAGCTGATTTATCGCCATAAAAAACAGCTCTTGGCCGGAGGTCATAGCCAGTCTGCGATGGACACCAATGTGCCAAATAAATTCACGCGCGTGATTTTTACATTTTCCGATGGTAGTCAGTTGTTTTTTAATGACATGCGTCGGTTTGGATATTTAAAACTCGTCTCCACAGAAGAAAAAGAAAAAATTGTTAAAAATAATTTTGGGATTGAGCCACTAACTCCCGATTACACTTTTGAAGCATTTGAAAAATTATTTAAAAAAAGACAGACTAATGTAAAGGCACTGATTCTCAATCAAAAATTGATTTCCGGTATTGGTAATATTTACGCGGATGAAGCTTGTTTTGATGCTGGAATTTTACCATTTCGCAAAGCCTCGACTTTGACCAAAGCGGAACTGGAAAAACTTTACCACAAGATTGCGCACGTTTTAAAATTGGCTATAAAAAATCGTGGTACTACTTTTAATAATTATGTGGATAGCGACGGGCGCACCGGTAGTCATGTAAATTTCTTAAATGTTTATGGCCGTGACGGTGAAAAATGTAAACATTGTAAAAGCATTATTTTAAAAGTAAAGCACGCGGGGCGGGGGACACATTATTGTTCTAAATGTCAAAAGTAAAAATAAAATCCCGATCTGGTCGGGATTTTTTAATTGACAGATTTTTTAGTAGGTAATACCATAGAGTGGTAAATTTGCTTCTTACGGAGGGTGTCATGGCCGAGAAAACAGTAAAAGAGCAGCCCAAAAAAAGAAAGCGATGGACAAACCCACTTCGACCTTCAACCGAGGGCAGGAAGACGCTCAAAGTGTGGCGAAAATGGTTCAAGCAGTCAGAAGAGGAAACGAAGCGTTGCGTGCTCGACTGAGTTCTTGCGGTGAGCCGGTGGAGTAAATTGATCGTCTGTTGGTTTTGTCTTCATGACGATCGCCAGCGGCGTGAGGGTAGGACCGCCGGCAATTCGCCGGCGGTCATCTTCTTTATAGACACGGCAACCTTTTGCGGTGTATAATTACCCAAACATACACTAAATTAAATATGTCTAAAAAAGCTATCACTACGTCCGAACAGTTTTTAAAATTAAAGGCTGATTTTGAAAAAAAGATTGAAAAGCTAAAGAATAGACAGGATAAAGTTTTTGCTAAAATGCATAAACTTATTGATGAAAAAAAATTGGCTAAAACTTATAAAAAAATAAAAGCAATTAAATAATATTATATGGTAGCAGAAGATGGGTTGGATAAGAGTGAAATGGCAAATGGTGAAAAAAGTCCAGATGCTCAAGGGGAAATTGCGGAAGTATCGGCGGAGTCTGTTGCTAGTGAACAAGCGGCTTCAAAAGAATTAGTAAGCAAATTAACCGCACAAGCAGCGGAACTTTTTAATAAACTTCATACACAAGGCGTGGAAGCTGGTGCGCAAGAATCGGAATTGGCTGTTTTAGGAGATGAACTTAAAGCAATCTCTCAAGAAATGGACGGTCTTTTAGAAGCTCATGATTTAGATTTACAAAATTTACAAAAAAGTTTAAAAGATAATAACGACTTGGCTAAAGATATGCCGG
The DNA here is from genome assembly GCA_903858555.1 of Candidatus Magasanikiibacteriota bacterium. Lineage (GTDB taxonomy): Bacteria > Patescibacteriota > Patescibacteriia > Magasanikbacterales > GWA2-37-8 > CAIOJG01. The sequence goes on along the minus strand of CAIOJG010000105.1, from coordinate 2,379 downwards.
AAGTTTTTTCTCCGGATGATTTGGCAAAAATGGAAGCAGAAATTGAAAACAAACAAGCGGAAAAAAATCGCGTTCAAGACGTAAAAAATGTGGCTGCAAAGGGAGCAGAAAAAGTAAAAAGACACGCTGACGCTCAAAAAGAGGCACAGTCACAAAAAGAAAAAGAGACTCAAAAAAGACAATCTTTTGTTGATGGTATCGACAAAAGTGGTTTTGATAAAAAAATCGCTGCCGATGGGCTTGAAGTATCATATCCGGAAGTTGTCCAAAAATTCGCAAAAGATAAACTTGATGTCATGCCGGCAGATAAACGAGCGGAAATTACTGCTGATGTCGATAAACAGATTGCCGAGCTGCAAACCAAAATCGATGATTTAAGTAAAGAGTTTAAAGAATCGGATGTGTTGGCTGAACAAAGAATAAAAGTAGAAGCGATTAAAGATAAATTTCCCGATCAATATGCCAAAGCTTCCGCGCTTTTGGATTCAAAAAAACAAGTAGAGCAGGACGCGTTTGTAGAAGAAAGATCCAAAGATTTATTAGGTAAAATACAAGATTTAGAAGCTAGTAAAAAACAAGCTGAGATAGATTTTGTTAAAAAAGAATTTGGCGCAGAGTTGCTGGACAAAGCTGCCACAGACGAATCCGTGGATTTAAATAAATTTGCTGAGGGTGTGGCTGAAAAAATTGATCCCAAAAAACTTTCATTGCTCGAGGCTCGTCGTTTGCCTCTGGAAATTATTTCCGCGGTGGTTGATAAAGTTTCTGGGTTACAAATTGCCGAGCTGGAAGCGGCTGCAAGTCCAATTATTTTTACCAAAGAATACAGTGCCAAACGAGAAGAAGTATTGAAAGAAATTAGTAAATATTTTGACGCAGATGGTCGTTTGAAAGCGGATGTCATAAAACAACATCAAGCGATAATAAAAGAAGGAGAAGACACGGGAGACAAAAAAACCGCCAACGAAAAAGAAATTCAGTTATGGCAAGAAGTTAAAGACGCGGTGGCGATAGCGTATACACGACAGGGAGCAAAATCTCCTTTTGAACACTATTCTTTGGATGTAAATGAGCGTGGAATGAGTGTTAATAATGCCAGAAGTAACGCTTGGAAAATTAGAGGAGAGTTTGAATCAACTGCGATGGTGTCTTTGGCAGATGGAGTAAGGCATTATACCAAAGCTGAAAGTAATCAAAATAAAAGTAAGATGGAAGGTTTGACTTCTTATGCCGAACAAATTACTGCTACCCAAGAAGCAGTCAAGCCGTTTGCGGAAATGTCTTTTCCGAGTCCGTATTATGCCAACAATGTTGATGAAGTTGATGCTAAGATAAAAAATGAATTGTCCTTTATTAATCAAGCCGCGGAGAGTTTGCCAAAGTTGCTCAAAGATCCACAAAAAAATATTGATCAAAATTTTATCTTTGAGATGACTAAGAAATTGGAAGATGTGGTGAAAAGAATAAAGTCTGAAGTGGCTGATTATAATAGAAGAACAAAAGAAGCGGCTGAAGCCAAAGACAGACAACAAAAAGAAAGAGACTGGAATGATAAATCACAGCGGGCGCGCGGTGAATTTGCTCCAACGCTTGAGGCGGTGGTGGAGAAGGTCGGAAAAGATGCTAAGGGTTTAACTGTAAAACGAGATAGTTACAAATCACAAGTACGTGGTTTAGATGATGCTCGCAATGTCTTGGCTCCGATTCAAAAAAAATATGAAGACGCTAGCAAAGCAGCGGCTGAACCAATGTTGGGATTTTTTACCAGAAAAGTAGAAGTCCCGGTTTATGATGGAGATGGAAAACAGGCGGGGACACAGAAATTGGATAAAGCAAAAATCGACCAGTTATTAGATGGTGTTAAACAAAAAAGAGCCGCAATTTTGGAAAGTAAAAATACTTTGTTAAATGATGCTCAAATTGCTCTTGCGGCAGATAAACAAGCGGCGCTTGCCAATGTTGATAGTGCGATAGAACAGGCAAAGAAAAAGTTTGAAAATTTGAACAATTTAGGCGTCATAGATAATTTAAAGCATCAAAGAAAGTTGATAGAAGATTTGGATTTAAAATTATCTTGATAAAGATTGTTTAGTCAAAACCCGCTTTAATTGGCGGGTTTTGTGTTTTATTGGGAAGCTTGCTTTTTCTGCTGTTTTTAGATAAGATAGCATAGTATTTATCTTGAATTTATGTCCAAATATAACCATAAAGAAGTAGAGAAAAAATGGAAGAAAAATTGGGAGCAGAGCGGGATTTATAAGACTAAAGAAGAATCCGGAAAACCAAAATATTATGTTTTGGATATGTTTCCATATCCGTCTGGGGCTGGGCTACACGTCGGTCATCCCAAGGGTTACATTGCCACCGATATCGTCGGTC
>CAIOJG010000104.1 GCA_903858555.1 Candidatus Magasanikiibacteriota bacterium | reverse complement strand
CCCATTTTTTTAGCAAGCGCCGACACGTCTACATTATCTTTAGTTGTTCGGAAACTTCCTTTGATTTTACCATCTTGTGTTTCTTTTAAAATCAGCGCAATCTGCGTATCTTCCAAATTGTTTAAAAAGTTCGCAATGCCTTCACTTTCATTTTCGCTGACATTGTGTTTTTCTAAATCAGATAATTTTAAATAAGTATAGACCATCCCCAGTTTTTCATTTTTGTCTAAACGGTTCAAAACATCACCCCAGAGATGTAAGAGGTTGATAGTCTTGTTGCGCACCGTGTGTTCGTTAATCATATTTAAATTTCCACCACGACGAATCAATTCACCCGCGGCAGACATCGCACTTTCGGAAGTGGCGGAGTTCGTAAAATTATCCGTGTCCGTAATAATACCGGTCAAAAGCAACGTCGCCATGCGGTGAGAAAATTTGGCATTGAGGTGACGCAAGAAATGATAAATCACTTCGCAAGCAGAACTGGCAGTTGGAATTACGAGATTGTGATGTCCGTAGCGGGCGTTGGTAAAGTGGTGATCGATGTTGATAATTTCAGCCGGATGATCTTTTACCAATTCATAAATACCGGCATATTTTAAATCACCGGAATCCACCACTACGATAATATCCACTTCGTGATCTAAAAATATTTCTTTGTTGGTGGTGACTTTTTCAGTGTGGGGCATGAACGTCAATTTTTCGCTCACGGGAGTAAGACAAAAAATCTTGGTCTTTACACCGAGTGATTCGAGAAATTCAAACATCGTGCCAGCACTTCCCAAGGCATCACCATCAGCATTTTGGTGAGGAACGACGATGGCTTTTTTGGCACGTTTGAAACGTTCGTGAATTTGTAGGACGGTAGGTCTCATAGTTTTTTCAGAACAGTGGAGATTATCACGGAAACAGTTGCGTGTCAATACCTTCTTATGGTACAATATTTCAACTACTGATTATGTACCTCAAAAAGCTAGAAATTCAGGGTTTTAAATCCTTTGCCGACAAGACTATTTTAGACTTTTTACCGCCTAGTGACGGTCGTTTTAGTATTACCGGCGTGGTGGGACCAAATGGCTCGGGCAAGTCCAATGTGGTGGATGCGATTCGCTGGGTGATGGGGGAGCAGAGTATCAAGACTTTGCGTGGTAAAAAAAGTGAAGATATTATTTTTGGTGGGTCTGAAGCTAAAGGCGCTTTAGGCGCTTGTGAAGTTTCCATGTTTTTGGACAATAGTGATAATCGCGTGGATATTGATCTGCCGGAAATCGTGATTACTCGTCGCCTATATAGAAGTGGTGAAGGTGAATATCTCATCAACAACAATCCGGTGCGCATGCTCGACGTGCATTTGCTTTTGGCCAAGGCGCAGTTTGGGCAACATTCATATAGTATCGTTGGTCAGGGGACTATCGACAAAATGTTGGCGGTCACTCCGGCCGAGCGCAAAGATTTTTTGGATGAAGCGTCTGGGATTAAAGAATATCAGATTAAAGAACATCAAGCCTCGCTCAAGCTAGCGCGTACACAGGAAAACATGAATCAAGTGCAAACTCTGCTCAATGAGGTAGAACCACGTTTGCGCATGCTTTCCAAACAAGTAAAAAAATTGGAACAACGTCAGGAAGTGGAAATAAATTTGCGTGAAGCCCAAGAAAAATATTATGGTTCGCTTTATGGCTCCAATAAAAAAGAAATGGATGCCTTGGATTTGAATTTAAAAAATCTGGAAGAAAATTATCGCGTGGCTTTCAAAGAGTTGGAAGAAACTCAATCCGAATTATCTACTTTGGCCAAGAGTGAAAGTCGCCAAGAAGTATTTGTAAAATTACAAGAAAAACATCAGGCCGCCGTGAAAGTAAAAAATGAATGGGAGCGCCAACTTTCGATTTTATCCGGTAAAATTCAAAATGCGTATAGTGATTTAGGAAAACAAAATATCGGTTGGTTGGAGACCAAAGTTGCAGAATTTAAAGAAACTGAAAAACGTTTTAAGAGCGATACTCTGCAATTGGAAGAACAAGTCAAAAAAGCCGAAAAAGTTTTAGCGGAAAAAAATACTGAAGTAGAAACTTTGGCGCGTGAAAAGACTCAAGCAGCGGTGCGTTTGTCACAATTACAAGTTAAACAATTTGAACAAAAATCCGAACGTCAATATTTGGAATACAGTGGTTTGACGGCGGTAAAAGCAGTACTGGAAAATAAAAATCGCATTGGTAAAATTTACGGTTTGGTTTCTGAACTAGGTGAAGTGGAAAGTGAATATCGTGTGGCTTTAGAAGTTGCTGCCGGCGGAAATTTATCTTCGCTAGTAGTGGCAGATGATGTGGTGGCTAAAACCGCCATCGAATTTTTACGTGATCAGCGCATGGGCGTAGCGACATTTTTACCATTAAATAAAATCGCGAATCGTGAAATTTACGACAGTGTTTTGGCGTTATTAAACCAAGAAGGTGTTTTAGGCTTGGCGGTAGATTTGATAAAATTTGAAGAAAAATTCCGCAATATTTTTTCCTATGTTTTTGGTGATACTTTAGTTGTTAAAAATTTGGCGGTCGCACAGCGCATTGGTTTTGGTACCGCCCGCATGGTCACTTTAGATGGTGATGTGGTAGAAAAACGCGGTGTAATGAAAGGTGGCTGGCGCGGACAGAAAAAGATGCAACTTGGTTTCTCTGGTCACAATATGATGGCGGATGGTGCCGGTTTGAATTATCAGGAAGAGTATATCAAACAAGAACAAGCTTTTAAAGATTTTGAAACTCAACTGGATAAAGCCAAAACCGAAATGTTATTGGCGCAAATGGATAAAGAAAAACTGTCTTCCCAATTGCAAGTTTTGGAAATTGAAATTCAAAAAAATCAGACCGAGTTTGTGACGATGGAGCGCGAGCTCAACATGTTGCAGATGAGTCCGGATGAATACGGAGCGCATCTTACCAATTTAGAAAAAGAAAAAGAAAAAATAAATCTTGAAATAAAAAATAGTGAAGCCGAGATCGAAAAGATTGAAGCTGAAATCAAGAAATTTAATGACACTGAAGAAATTAAAAAACAGCGCGTGTTTGCTTTGCAAGAAGCGATGCAAAAACAACAAACTGAAGTCAACAATATTTTGAGCGCTCGCAATGAATTTAAAATTCAGTTGGCCAAATTGGAAACTAAAAATGAAGATTTGAATCATGAAGTTAGTAATGAAATGAGTAGTAGTCTCGCTTCGATTGCCGAACGTTGGTCTGAAATTTTGGAACAAAAAGATTTGCAAGAAGTCGCTGATAGTATCCAAAAATTAAAATATCAATTAAGTTTGATCGGTGGTATTGATGAAGAAGTGGTGAAAGAATATGAGACCACCAAAGAACGTTATGACTTTTTGACCGCTCAATTGACTGATTTGAATGCGGCCGTAGCTGACCTCACCAAGATGATTGATGAGCTCAGTGAAATCATGAAGAAAAAACGTGCGACTGCTTTTAAACAAATTCGCAAAGAGTTTGATCGTTATTTCCAAATTTTATTTGGTGGTGGTTCCGCGACTTTGGATGAAATTTATGGCGAACCAGAAAAAGAACCTGAGATTGATTCAAATGGTAACGTGATTGAAATTCAAGAAGAAAATCCAGAAAATATAAAAACCAAAAAACGTGATCAGATTTTGACCGGCATTGATATTTCCGTAAATCCACCAGGCAAGAAAATTAAAAATATTAATTCACTTTCCGGCGGTGAACGCACCCTCACATCTATCGCGCTTATCTGCGCCATCTTAAATTGCAACCCAGCGCCATTTGTAGTAATGGACGAAGTTGAAGCCGCACTTGATGAAGCCAACACCACCAGATTTGCCAATATCATGTCTGAATTGGCCGTGAAATCTCAATTTATTATCATCACTCACAACCGCGTAACGATGCACTCCGCGGATGCTTTATATGGTGTCACTATGGGTGGGGCGGGTATTTCCAAACTCCTTAGTGTGAACATCGGTGAGGTGGGGAAGTACGTTCAAAAGTAAAATATTGACAAAATCCGCTAAATATAGTACAATAACGCCGCTCTTATATTCCCCGCGACTTCACAGGTCATAGGGAAACCTTTTTAAAATTAATAAAAATTATGTTAGCTATTCGTTTACAACGTATTGGAAAAAAGAAATTTGCCACTTACCGTATTATCGTTTCTGAAAAAGCACGTGATACTTGGGGTGATTATTTGGAACAGCTTGGTACTTTCAACCCACACGCTAAAGAAGCGCAGTTGGTACCAGACACCGAACGTATTTTATTCTGGATTGGAAAAGGCGCTCAGCCATCTCCAACTTTGCATAACTTGTTTGTGAATGCCGGAATCATCACTGAGAAGAAAAAGAAATCCGTATTTATCAGCAAGAAACGCGCAGTAAAAATTGCTGCCAAGAAAGCATCAGCCGCTGAAAAAGCTGCATAATACGTTTGACCGATTTCTCAGATTTTGCTAAAATATAAAATGCAGAGCTGGTGGAGTAAATCCACACGTCGACAGACTGCCGAAATGAATAATTTAAAGATTATACTATGGAAGCCGATCAACAGTTTGTTGAGATGCTTGTAAAAGCAATCGTCAACAACCCAGATAAAGTAAAAACAGATCGCATTATCGATGAACGTGGTGTACTTATTAGCTTGGATGTAGATCCAGCCGATATGGGCTATGTGATTGGACGCAGTGGTCAAACCGCTCGTTCTATCCGCACTTTGCTCAAAATCGTTGGCGCTAAAAACAACGCTCGCGTAAATCTAAAGATCAACGAACCAGAAGGTGGCCGTGGTCCTCGCCCAATGGCAGCAGCTGCTGCTCCTGAGGTGTTTGACACCAGTGCTGTCGATGATTTGATTATCTAATATCAAAATTATCAAAATTTAAAACCGTTTCGATTTTCGAAGCGGTTTTTTTGTTTATCCACAGGTAATTTAAATAGATGTCAAAAAGGAGTATACTATATATAGTTTTTATTAATTTAATTATTTATTAAACTTAGTCGTTTAAATTTAGGAGTATGAAAAAATTAATTAATTGGAAAAATCAAATCAAATCTCTGGGGCTAGCTGGAGCGTTGTTTTTTGGTTCTTTATTTGTGGCGGGGGTTGCGTCAGCAAATACTATCGCTCCTTCCGTACCGACTTTTACAAATGTTGCTACTTCAAGTGTGGTGGTGAATTGGACACATACCACTGACTCTTCGAGCACTCAAATGCTTGTTTTGGTTTCAGCTAGTGGCGGTCCTTTCAACCAATATGCTACAACTTCAGTTTTTGCTACCAACACTACGGTAATCGATCCAAATCCACCAGACCCTAATTTACAGCTTACTTTTGAAATCGTAGCCAGTGACGATGCTGGAACGTTCACTGCTACCGGCACACCAAGTACTGTTTACTTTTTGGCCGAGACCCCAAACCCACTAGTTGTGTCTGCTTCTACAACATCTGCTTTGGGAGTTGCTTTTAAATTAACTTCTCCAACTACTACCAACAATAATACTCCTTCTACTACCTACGCAATTTATAATTCAACCAGTGGAAACTTTCTGACTTCAGCCGGGGCGGCTACGACCACTGCGGTTTTTCAAGCCAGCTCTTCATGGAGCGGTTTGTACGCGACTGGTTTGTCACCAAATGTTGGTTACCAATTTAGCTCTATTGCTAAAAATGGTGACAATGTTTCAACAGCTACGTCTAGTGCTAGTACCGCCGTCTATACCTTAGCCAATACGCCTGGAAGTTTAGTATTAACTCCGGCGTCCACTTCTTCGATTTCCGTTTCTTTTGATGCCACTAGTACTAATAATAATTCTGCCATTACTAACTACGCCATTTTTAATAATTCCAGCAGTACATATTTAAATACTGACGGTTCGGTCACTACCACACCAATCTGGCAAACAAGTTCTACTTGGTCAGGTATTGCCGCTACCGGTTTGTCTTCTATAAATGCTTCTTATACATTTTCAGTAGTTGCTAAAAATGGTGGTAATGTTCAGACCGCCACCTCTACTACCAGCTCAATTCATACTTTAGCTACAGTGGCTTCTGCACCAACCGTTGGAAATGTCACCACTTCTTCTCTTGATTTTGTACTTGGTCCAAACAGTAGTAATCCTACTTCCACCACTCGTTATATAATAAGAGAAATGAATTCATTAAAATATTTGGTTACAAATTTTGTTTTCCCGACATCGACATTGGGTACTACCAATAGTTCGTATCTGGGTTTGCTTTCAGAGTGGGGTACAACGAACACACTTTCTGGATTAACTCCAAGTACCCAATATGTGTTTAAAGTAACTTCTAAAAATGCCGATTCGTATCCTTCAGCTGACAGCGCTTCGTCAACTCCTGTTTATACTCTAGCGATTGCGCCAACTTCTGCTTCAGCTGCCGCCGACAGTGCTACAGCGATTACGGTAAGTTGGAGTGGTGGTTCGGCTAGTTCCTACAACGTAGTCAAAGATAGTGATAGTGCAATTACCGGACAATCATCTTCTTATCAATATACTGGATTGACCTGTAATACTTCTTATTCTTTTAAAGTCTATGGAGTTAACGGTGATAGTGTTGTTACTTCGGATTTCGCCACTACAACTGCTACCACGGGTGCTTGTGTTACTGCTGTGGTTAGTTCCGGCGGTGGCGGATTTGTTCCTATGCAGCCACCGGTGGTTGCAAATCCATCAGCCGCAGTCTCTGTTTCAGCTATTTCCGGTGATTCTCAAGACGTGACTTTAAATTTTTCTGCAACCAATGCTACTCAAGTCGCGATTTCTGAGGATCCAAATTTTGTTGGCGCCAGTTGGGATTCGTATGCTCCTTCCAAACAATTTAAATTATCTTCCGGCAGTGGTCAAAAGACTATTTATGTAAAATTCCGTTCGTCATCAGGTGGTGAGACAGCAGCGTTTAAGGTTTTGACCAATTTAACTACTGGTGAATCTTCTGCCGCGACTTTAGTCTCAAACAATACGACTGTTCAGGAAATTGTTCCAACCACTGTCGCTGGTTTCAATCTTTCCAATCCAGATTCAAAAGTAGTAATCTTACCGGTAAAAAAATTGGAATATAAACCGGGTAATACAGTTTTTTATACTTATCAATTTGCCAATGAAACTGGCAGTGCCCTCAAAGTAAAAGTACTGCGCCAGGTAGTAGATGCCAATGGTAAAGTATTAACTAAGACAACTGGTCTTAGAACAATTGCTAAAGGTAAAACCTTTAAGTTTAACGCTAGTAATACTATCGGTAGTAAAGTGGCGGATGGTACTTATACTGTTGAAGTAAAAGTACTAGATGCTAAAACCAGTGAAGTATTAGAAGAAAATGGTTTTAGTATCACCGTAAAGAAACCAGCGCCAGTAGTAAAAAAACCGATAGTTAGAGTGCCAACTAAAAAACCAGTTGTAAAAAAGAAATAATAAGTTGAATAGAACGCCGACAAAAGTCGGCGTTCTTGTTTTTTGTGGTTTTTCGTAGTATAATCACCAACATGAAATTCAACATCCTAACAATTTTTCCAGATCTTATTTATCACTACTCTCAGAGCAGTATTTTAGGGCGTGGTCAAAAAGCAGAAGCGATAAATATTCAAGCGCATGATTGGCGTCAATTTTCTACCGACAAACACGGTCGCGTAGACGACAAACCATACGGCGGGGGACCAGGAATGATTTTGCAGGTGGAACCAATTTATCTATGTTTGGAAAATTTAGGTTTGGTAAAAAATGGTAAAAAAATAAAACAACCAAAAACAAAAATAATTATCATGGATCCGGATGGAAAAAAGTTTGACCAAAAAATGGCTCAAAAATTTTCTAAATTAGAAAATTTAATTATTATCTGTGGACGCTATGAAGGCTTTGATGAACGTGTCTATAAATTTGTGGATGAAAAAATTTCAGTGGGGGATTATGTTTTAGCCGGTGGTGAATTAGCCGCCCTGACTATCACCGAAGCGACCGCACGTTTGATCCCGGGAGTTTTAGGTAATGTCGATTCGTTAAAAGACGAAACTCACAACGAAGGCAGTGTAGAATACCCACAATATACCAGACCGGATAACTTTCAGGGTTTAAAAGTCCCGACGGTTTTATTGTCCGGTGACCATAAAAACATCGAAAAGTGGCGTAAAAGTGCCACTAAATAATTATCCACAAACACAGCACTTACGCACACTTGACAGCCTTTTAGCGCTGTGCTATTATGTAGAAGTTCTAAGAAAAAAACCGCATCAAAAGTACCTCTAAAATCTAGTTTTTTCTAAGTCTCGATTTCATCGAGATACTGGAAAGAGAAAAGAGTAAGTCAAGTATGGCTTCCTCTTTTTTCTTTCTCTGATGAGACCTTATCTGGGTAACACAAGAAAGAACGAACCTTGACAACATAAATGTGACAAAGACTATAAATTTTTTGTAAATTTATTTACAAAATTTAACTGTCTATTCTACAACAAACAAATATAAATATAGTTCGGAAATTTCCGAGCAATATCATTCTCTTTTTTTAAGAGTTTGATCCTAGCTCAGGATGAACGCTGGCGGCGTGTTTAAGGCATGCAAGTCGAACGACGTGCTCTCGCAAGAGAGTTACGAGTGGCAAACGGGTGAGTAACACATTGGTAACCTACCTTCAAGACGGGGATAGCTCGCCGAAAGGCGAATTAATACTCGATGGTAACACGATAACGTAAGTTATTGTGTTTAAAGATTTATCGCTTGAAGAGGGGCCTATGTCTGATTAGCTAGTTGGCGGAGTAAAAGCCCACCAAGGCTATGATCAGTAGCAGGCGTGAGAGCGTGACCTGCCTCACTGGGACTGAGACACTGCCCAGACATCTACGGATGGCTGCAGTCAAGAATCTTCCTCAATGGACGAAAGTCTGAAGGAGCGACGCCGCGTGTAGGATGAAGGTCTTCGGATCGTAAACTACTTTTATAAGGGAAGAATTTGTGACGGTACCTTATGAATAAGAGGTTGCTAACTCTGTGCCAGCAGCAGCGGTAATACAGAGACCTCAAGCGTTATCCGGAATTATTGGGCGTAAAGCGTCCGCAGGTGGTTTGGTAAGTCAGGGGTTAAAACTTCGCGCTTAACGTGAAGATTGCTTTTGAAACTGCCATTCTAGAGTATGGGAGAGGTAAGCGGAATTCTAGGTGTAGTCGTAATAAGCGTTGATATCTAGAAGAACACCAAATGCGAAGGCAGCTTACTGGAACATTACTGACACTCATGGACGAAAGCGTGGGGAGCAAACAGGATTAGATACCCTGGTAGTCCACGCCGTAAACGTTGTGAACTTGATGTGGGGGGATTTAGTCCCCTCCGTATCGAAGCTAACGCGATAAGTTCACCGCCTGGGGACTACGGCCGCAAGGCTAAAACTCAAAGGAATTGACGGGGGCCCGCACAAGCGGTGGAGCATGTGGCTTAATTCGAGGCAACGCGAAGAACCTTACCTGGGCTTGAAATATATTTGACCGCCGGTGAAAGCCGGTTTCTCTTCGGAGCAGATATACAGGTGCTGCATGGCTGTCGTCAGCTCGTGCCGTGAGGTGTTCGGTTAAGTCCGGCAACGAGCGCAACCCGTGTCATTAGTTGCCAGCAGGTAAAGCTGGGCACTCTAGTGAGACTGCCCGTGTTAAGCGGGAGGAAGGCGCGGATGACGTCAAGTCCGTATGGCCTTTATATCTAGGGCTGCACACGTGCTACAATGACCGGTATAATGGGTCGCAATACCGCAAGGTGGAGCAAATCCTCAAAACCGGTCCCAGTTCGGATTGCAGTCTGCAACTCGACTGCATGAAGTTGGAATCGCTAGTAAAGGCGTATCAGCTACGACGCCTTGAATACGTTCCCGGGCCTTGTACACACCGCCCGTCACATCATGGAAGCTGATTG
>CAIOJG010000103.1 GCA_903858555.1 Candidatus Magasanikiibacteriota bacterium | reverse complement strand
AACCATCGACCCCTACGTTATAAGCGTAATGCTCTCACCACTGAGCTACGGGCGCGCTCAACTAACCAGCTTCGGTTAATAGTTTGATTTGCGTCATTATTTTTTGTTTCAATTCTACACTGTAATACGCAATTATGCAAGTTCCGTGCCCAAAGCTGCCTTTGTGGTTAATTCTGCTTAGGTTAGTAGTTTTTATGTATGGTCTATTGAATTGTTTGATTGATATGTTCAAGATTTTTGACCAATATTTAGTTTCTTTTTCTACCTCCATATCTCTATATAAATGGAGGGCTGCTTTTAGGTATTTTTTTTCAATTTTATATATTAAATTAAGCCACAAAATGAAGAATTTTAATACTTCTGGATCTGTATTGGTGATAGCTACTTTTGAAGAGCCGACCTTGGTGCCTTCACCCCAGTATAAAGCCAATCCGGCAAACATAACTTCGCGATTAGAAATTTTTTGTATTTTAAGCTTTTCTTCAAAATAGACTTTGTGTAGCCTGTCTTCTCTTTTTTTAGCCATGGTTTGTCGATATTTTTCAATTCTAATTTCGTTTCTGTCTCTTAATTGGCTAATAACTGATTTTGGTAAAGGGTATCCTTTTAGCCAACTACTCAAAGTACTTTTTGGAACGCTGAGCTCTTTTTTGATTTGAGAATAGCTTTTGTTTTGTTTGCGCAACTTTAATGCCTGCTCTCTTAGTATAAAATTAGACATATGAATAGAGACTACAGTGTATATATTACATAGGTACAATAATACTTAGTGATAATTTTGTCAACTGGGTTGCCAAAGGTCTTTAAAATTGATAGAATTAGGGCAATATGAATTGGAATCAAAGACTATTTTTTAAGATAAATTCTCTGGTTGGCAAAAATCGCTGGGCCGATGCTTTTGGGCGTGCCGGAGCAGAGTGGGTGTTGATTGCGATGCTCGGCTGGTATGGTTCTATCAGCTTTATTTTGAATTTTGGTAACAAAAAGTTGATGTGGTTGCCAATAATTACTTTGTCGGTGTGTGTAATATTAGGCTGGATATTGAGTAATATTATTGGGAGGTTTGTACAGGAGGTGCGACCGAGAATGAGTTTTCCTGAGATAAAGATTTTGTTTTGGCCTTTGTCCAATTGGAAATCTTTTCCTTCTGATCACACGATGGTCTCATTGCTGATTTTTTTGATGGCTTTGATTTTTAATCTTCCAACTGCTTGGGGGCTTTTGCCGCTAGTTTTGTGGGTAGCTTGGGGACGAGTTTATTCGGGAGTGCATTATCCGGCCGATATTCTGGGTGGAGCGACTTTGGCCGCGGTAGTTTCTTTTTTTGCTTATCTGGTTTTACATTTAAATAATTTTGTATGAAAGCGATAATTTTGGCGGGAGGATTGGGCACGCGTTTGCGCCCGCTCACCGACGAAACTCCTAAACCACTTTTGCCAGTAAAAGGATTGCCGATTATTGAGCATGCGATTTTAAATTTTAAAAAACACGGTATCACTGATATTGTTTTGTCGATTGGTTATCGGGCAGATAAGATTATGGAGTATTTTGGTGATGGTTCGAAGTGGGGAGTAAACATAAGTTATTGTATTGAAGATCAACCGCTTGGTACCGGCGGGGCTTTAAAAAAAGCTTCTGAAAATATCAATGAAACTTTTGTGGCCATTAACGGGGACAATCTGGCGGATTTTGATTGGACCGGAGCAATCCAAAAACATAAAGATAAACAAGCGAAAATTACTTTGCAACTTTTTCCGGTGGAAGATGTCACGAAATTTGGCATCGCGCGTTTGGACGATGATAAAATTGTAGAGTTTATAGAAAAACCAACGGTGGAACAGGCGCCATCAAATCTTAACAATGCGGGTGGTTATATTTTGGAGCCGGAAGCTTTGGAAATTTTGCCGGCTGGATTTTGTATGATTGAAAAAGATTGTTTTGAAAAATTGGCTCCTACCGGGGTAGTGTATTTTTATCATCATGATGGGCAGTGGTTTCCGACAGATACTATTGAAAAATATACTTTAGCTGATAGGGAGTTTAATTCTTAATTTTCGTCACTTGGGCGAAAAATTACTTTTTCACTCTCCTCGGCCGCGAGGCCTCAGGGTATCGCCTGTGGGCTCAAAATCCGTTCAAAAGTAATTTTTCGCCCAAGTGACTCTAATTATGTATCAAATGATTTATAAGTATAGAATATTTTTAATACCAGCTGCGTTGCTGATTTTTTTATTTGGGGGAATTTTTACTTGGAAAATTATTAAAAGAAGTCAGCGGGTGGTGGTGGCGCCTAGGGAAGAAATGAATGTTACGATTATTCCAGGATGGAATTTACGACAGATTGCGGCGGATTGGAAGGCGAAAGGGATCGTAAAATCTGAAGATGAATTTTATGCTTTGGTGGGTAAGCCGGCATATAATTATAAGGTGCACAATGAATTGGCGCCTAAATTGGATTTTGTTTCCACTAGTAGTTTTGATTATTTTTTTCATTACAAATCAAAGAATTTATCTTACGAAGGTTATTTTTTACCAGATACTTATCGTGTTTATGCGGACGCTAAACCAATCGAAATTATTGAAAAAATTTTTGACAACTTGAACACCAAAATTACTCCTCAGATGCGCAGCGATGCCATGGCTCAAGGAAAAAGTTGGGAAGAGATTTTAACGATGGCCTCGGTGGTAGAAAAAGAAGCGCCAACGGCGGATAGTATGGGAATGGTGGCGGATATTTTTTGGCGACGTGAAAATGCCGGTTGGCCACTGCAGTCTTGCGCGACCGTAAATTATGTTACCGGTAAAAGCGATCCGGCCGTAACAGCGAAAGATAAAGATGTAAATTCTTTGTTTAACACCTATCTCTATCCAGGCTTGCCTTTAGGACCGATAAGTAATCCTAGTCTAACAGCTATTAAAGCGACTATTTATCCAACAAAAAATGATAACTGGTATTTTATGAGTGGAACTGATGGAGCGATGCATTATGCCAAGACTCTGGATGAACACAATCGTAATGTTCGTAAATATTTACGCTAAACAAAATAAAATTTATTTATGAAGACTTCGGAATTTGATTACAATTTACCGACCGAATTGATCGCGCAGACTCCGCTTGAGCCACGCGATTCTTCGCGTTTGATGGTGGTGGGTAGAAGTGATAAAGAAATAAAACACCAGCATTTTTACGATATTATAAATTATTTACAAGCTGGTGATGTGCTGGTTTGGAATAGTTCCAAAGTTTTTAAAGCACGTTTGTTTGGTGAGTTGATGATGGATGAAAACACGGCCAATGTGGAACTCAGAGAAAAAAGCACGGATAAAATTTTAAACGCCGCTAAAGTAGAAATATTTTTAATTCGCCCAATGGAAAATTTTGGTGTTTGGAAAGTATTGGCCAAGCCTGGACGCAAATTACGTCTGGGATTAAAAGTAGTTTTTGCCGATGATTTTTCAGCCGAGGTAATGACCAAAGAAACTGACGGCACTTTTTTAATGCAATTTAATGACGATGACGCGACAGTACGTGCCAAGGCCAATCAATATGGTGAAGTACCTACACCGCCATATATTAAAATAGATCAATCGGCTGAATTAAAAAATCGTTATCAGACAGTGTATGCTAAAGAAGAAGGTTCGGTGGCCGCCCCAACCGCCGGGTTTCATTTTACACCTGAGCTTATCGAAAAGTTGGAGCAAAAGGGTGTGCAGTTTGCGGAAGTGACTTTGCATGTTGGATTGGGAACTTTTTTGCCGGTCAAAACCGATGATATCGAAGATCACAAAATGCACGCTGAATGGGTAGAGCTCACGGACAAAAATGCGCATTTGATAAACATCGCTAAACAGGAAGGACGTCGCGTGGTGGCAGTTGGTACGACCACTGTGCGTACACTGGAAGGAATCGCGATGCAAATGGAAGATAATCTAGTGCGGCCATTTCAGGGGGATATCAATATGTTTATCACCCCGGGATTTAAATTCAAAATTATTGACGCGCTGATTACCAATTTTCATTTACCAAAATCTACGCTTTTGATGTTGGTCTGTGCCTTTGCGCAAGATAAAGATTTTATGTTGAAGTGTTATGAAGAAGCTGTAAAAGAAAAATATCGTTTCTTTAGTTTTGGAGATGCAATGTTAATCAAATAAATAACTAAAAATAACAGCACTTTTATTAGCGCGCTGCGCTTTTGGTAAATTAACAAATTTT
>CAIOJG010000102.1 GCA_903858555.1 Candidatus Magasanikiibacteriota bacterium | reverse complement strand
CAAACGACTCTGACGAGAAGTTTTACCAAGTACTGATTCTTGATCAAAATGCACCACTTTATAATTTATCATGCGCAAAACTTCCTGCAAATTGTCTTGCGCGTCAATACTATTGTCCCCAGTCACTGTCACCCAACCCAAACTATCATACCCTTCTGGTGGACGCAAAATCGCATCACCAATTTCTTTGGAAAGATACATCTCTTCAAAAAATTTCAGAGATTTTAATTTCGGTGAAACTTCGAGCTCTACCAAAATACCAGATGATTCCGGCTGCATATCCCAACCAATAATATATTTATACGGTCGATCTGGTTTTTCAATTTTTA
This sequence comes from Candidatus Magasanikiibacteriota bacterium, assembly GCA_903858555.1. GTDB lineage: Bacteria > Patescibacteriota > Patescibacteriia > Magasanikbacterales > GWA2-37-8 > CAIOJG01. Next base: position 1,853 of record CAIOJG010000102.1, on the reverse strand, counting down.
CAAAATTTCCTAAGGCAATATTTACCGACTGCTCGACCAAATCAACATGCCAAGCACTCTTGTTGTAAGAATAAACATAATCACCACCCATGCGTAGATTAACTTCAATCGGACATGATCCTTTAGGTGAGGATTTGGCTTCAAAGTGAATACAGGCATTTTGGATATCCAATTTTTCCAAAGTTTCTTCCGCCATGTTGATTAGGTCATCCTGCTCCTTGGTTGGCAAATTTGAAGGGATAGCTTGTCCACTATCCACAAAAAAACGACTACGACTTTTGTTAAAATTATCAGAAATTGAATAAAATTTAATTTTTCCGTTCTGCACCAAAATATCCATATCAACTTCCTCACCGTCGATATATTCTTCGATTAAAAGATCAAAATTTTCCCACTCGGAAGCAAGCCAAAAAGACTTAATATTATTTTTTACATAATCATACGTCTCAACCAGTTCTTCACGATTGTTTACGCGTACCACATAGGCACTGCAAGCGCCATAAACCGGTTTCACAACCAAAGGATACTTCAAAGCTTTTTCTAAAGCAGGAATCTCATGTTTATTGCGCAACATTCTATGTTTCGGTGCTGGAATACCATTAGCCGAACAAAAATCACGGAAAGTGTATTTATTTTTTACTTTTTTAGCAACCTCATAAGGAATACCAATCAAATTCAAAGACTCGGCAATATGAGAAGTCAACAAAACCGCTTCATCCCAAAAAGTCACGGCACCCTGCACAGCCAAATCCGAATGTTCACGGTTATATTTCTTGACACCTTCAATACATTCTTTATGGTTTTGTAAATCCGCCAAAATCCACTGATCTACATACGGCAAAGCCCACTCGGTTTTTTCTTTACTCAAACATACCACATGCAAACCCATCTTTTTCATTTTTTGCAAAACAAATTTTTTCGACGGACTCATTGCATGGACCAATAAAATAGTCTGTTTTGAGTTGTTTTTTTTCGGTTGCATATTTAAAATGCTGTATAAAATAAAAAAATAACACAAAAAACTAAGTTCTTGTGTTATTGGTAGTAATTAAATAAATTTTAGTTGGGTAAGGATCTTCTTTTGAAGCTCTTTCCATATATTTTTAGAACTCCAAGAGTATACCAAATTTTCACTAAAATGTCAATCGTTTTTTCTATACCTTTTCTATGGACAAACCACACTTGAGACCGTCTACCTCATTTGACAGCTCTAAACCGCCTATTTTTTCAATATAATTAGCCAAAACAGCGGCCATTAGTTCAGTTTTAAAATCGGAAAAAACTGCGTTTAAAACTGCTTCGTCAGTAGTATATTTTATCGTGATTTTGTCGTTGATAGTCAGCCCCTGTTCTTTACGCATTTGATTGATAGTACGCACAATTTCGCGCATCATTCCCTCTTTTTTGAGCTGTTCATCGACAGTGACATTCAACCAAATTTTATTGGCGAGATCTTCTTTGACCGCCCAACCAGATTCGTCTACCGCTTCGGCAAAACTTACTTTTTTCACATTCAATTCATCCGCAATCATGCTCAAAAGATCATGAGAAAAATGTTCGTAGTTCATGCGCAATTCATAAAGCGGCTGACGCACTTTCAGTTTATTTTCACTGCGCAGCGCCAAACTCATCTCCACAATCTGGCGAGCTTTTTGCATGTGCTCGAGCACCGTAACATCATGTTTTTCAGTTTTGGCTTCTGGCCACATTTCCAAATGGACACTTTCCAATTTTCCGCCAAGCAACAAATATACTTTCTCCGCGATAAATGGAGTAAACGGCGCCATCACTTTACTCAAAGTCAGCAACACCTCTTTCAAAGTCGCCGAGGCCTTCGCTTTATCTTCCTGATT
>CAIOJG010000101.1 GCA_903858555.1 Candidatus Magasanikiibacteriota bacterium | reverse complement strand
GCTTGGCGATGCGATGAAAGATGCCAAAAATCGTGCGCAAAAATTGGCAGAGTCTGCCGGTCAGGGAGTGGGCGAATTGCGTAGTGCGGCTAGTGGGGTAGTGCAGGTGTTGGCGCCAAATTCGACGGATGTGTCGGATTATGGTACATATGATACACGCACAGTAGACAAACAGGTAATGGTGACTGTAAAAACTAAATGGGGTGTAAAATAATTTTAATTGCATGAAAAAATACTTATTTCCAATTTTGTGCGCGATTGGTGGTTTGACTATCGTTTTTTTGGCGTTGTTTTTTTCTGTGTCTTTTAAAAAAAGTCTGCCTGAAGATAATTTGAATGCTACGCCAGAAATTATCGCAGGCGTAAAATCTGGTATGTTTAAAGATAAAATATCTGGTTTTGAAATTTTATACCCGATGAATTCAGAAATTCGTAATGATGTCGGAAATTTTTTGAGCGTTACCAAAAATGCGGTGGTGCAGATATTTGTAAGCTCGACAAAATTTGATGGCACAAATTTAAGTGAAGCGGTGGTGGCGGTGGGTGTGGCTAGTGATACCAGTACTGTTGCAATTTGTCAGCAGATCATTAATGGTGATCAAGCGCAGGGCACAGTAAAAATTTCCGGAAAAGATTTTAATTTATTTACCGGCACCGATGCGGGCGCGGGGAATTTATATGAATATCGCGATTATCGTCGTGTAGAAAATGGACGTTGCTATGAAATTTCTGAGGTATTGCACTCTGGAAATATTTATAACTACGAGCCGGGCACGATAAAAGAGTTTGATAAGTCGTATTTTTCTGGAGTGTTGGAGAAGATCGCGACGAGTTTTGAATTTGTGAATTAAAATATGAACGAAGACATTTTGAAAGAAATCGAATTGATAAAAGAGCGTAATAAAAAGGTAGAGTTGGATAAAGCTTGGGAAACTAGTTGGACCAGACGATTGTTTATTGCGTTCGGGACGTATGTGGTGGCTATTTTTTGGCTCATGATGATTGGTGAGAGTTTGCCTTGGCTCAAGGCTCTGTGGCCGGCGGTGGGGTATATGCTGTCTACTTTATCTTTGCCGGTGGTGAAGAAGTGGTGGGGGAAAGGGAAAAAATAACATGAATCAATCCCACGCCCTCCAAATCCTCCAATCCGGCGACAACGTTTTCCTCACTGGCTCGGCCGGATCGGGGAAGACTTTTTTATTGAATCAATTCATAGATTATCTTAAAGAAAACAAAACTAAAGTCGGTATCACAGCCTCGACCGGTATCGCAGCGACCCATCTCAACGGTCGTACGATTCACTCTTGGGCTGGTATGGGTATTGCCAAAAAAATGACGGCTAAACAAATTAAAAAAATATTAAAACGCAAAGATTTATTTGAGCGGATAAAAAATACTCAGACGCTAATCATTGATGAAATCTCGATGCTCGATGCCGCCTGTCTGGATTTGGTGGATAAAATTTGCAAAGCCGCTAAAAATCCATTTTCTCCATTTGGTGGTATTCAGATTGTTTTGTGCGGAGATTTTTTTCAGCTGCCGCCGATTGGTAAAGACGCGGAATTTGCGTTTCAAGCTTTTTCTTGGGAAGAAGCGGGGATCAAGGTTTGTTATTTAGATGAACAATTTCGTCAGGATGATCCGGAATTTTTAAATATTTTAAACAAAATTCGTACCAATGAAGCGGGCGAAAAAGAACTTAGTTTTTTGCGCACACGACTAAATAAAAAAGTAACGCATTTGTCCAAGATTACCAAATTATTCACGCACAATATGAACGTGGATGTGCTCAATAGTCAGGAGCTTTCTACTTTGGATAACGAAGAAAAAACTTACCGGATGACTGAATCTGGCTCACAAGATTTGGTGGATTTTTTAAAAAAGAGTTATCCGGTACCGAGTGAATTAAAATTAAAAATTGGAGCAGTGGTGATGTTTGTAAAAAATAATTATGAGGCGGGATATGTAAACGGAACTTTAGGTGAAGTGGTGGATTTTGATGACGATGGTTTTCCGGTAGTGAAAGCTAAAGACAAAAATGAGATTGTGGCCACGCCAGTGAGTTGGAATTTTGAAGAAGACGAAGGGGTGGTGGCGAGTATCAAACAAGTACCACTGCGTTTGGCTTGGGCTTTGACTGTGCACAAAAGTCAGGGCATGAGTTTGGATGCGGCTGAGATTGACCTATCCAAGTCGTTTGAACGAGGGATGGGCTATGTGGCCTTATCGCGCGTGCGGACTCTAGATGGCGTTTGTTTGGTGGGAATCAATGAAATGGCGCTAAAAGTAAATGAAGCTGTGGTGAAAAAGGATAAGGAATTTAAACGGTTGTCGGATAAAAATTAAAAAAAGAACCAACCGTTGCCGGTTGATTCTTTAGAAGAGTTGTCACACTGTGTGACTGGATTGACTACATTATGCCACAGATTGATTATTCTGTCAAATCCGGTTATGCACACTGACCTTTCCTGTGATTTATAAAATCGCCAATCCGGCGATTTTTTGGTATAATAGTTACGTAAAATAATATTTTCTTATGTCCAAACTTAAAGTGGGCGATAAAGCCCCAGAATTTAATCTGCCGGATCAAGGCGGCAAAATTCATTCGCTCAAAGATTATGCCGGTCAGTGGGTTTTATTGTATTTTTATCCAAAGGATGATACCCCAGGCTGTACGACCGAGGCTTGCTCGTTGCGTGATAATTTGCCGAATTTTAATAAAATAAAAGCTAAAATATTTGGAGTGAGCACCAATTCGGTGAAAAGTCATCGTAAATTCGCGGATAAATTTGAGCTACCATTCACTTTGCTCGCAGATGAAGACAAAGAGTTGGTCAAAGCCTATGATGTCTATAAACCAAAAAAGTTTATGGGTAGAGAGTTTTTGGGAACGATGCGCGAATCTTTTTTGATTGATCCTAGTGGCAAAATTGCCAAAGTTTACGAAGGCGTAAAACCGGCTGAACATGCCGCCGAAGTTTTGGCGGATTTAACCAATTTGCAAAAATAATTTAAGAGTTAGTTTTACATGAAAAGAGTTTGGTCATATATTCATCAACTATTTTTGGCCTTGATTACCGCCAAAGCATTCAACGGTACCGTGGAAGTGGTCGGTGGTATTTTGATGTTGCTGTATGGTCGGGCGGTGGAGTTGGAAGTGTACGCTTTTACCAACTACGAACTGACCGAACATCACAATGATTTTATCGCCATGTATTTTTTAAAAAGTGCGCGTAACTTTTCAATTAGTGCGCAACATTTTGTGGCGTTTTATTTGTTATTTCATGGTATAATAAATTTATTAATGGTATTTTTAATTTATAAAAAGAAAATTTTCGCTTATCCATTGTCGATATTTTTATTTGGTGCTTTTTTGATTTATCAAATTGTGCGCGTGTATCATAATCATTCTACTGGTTTGGCGGTAATATCTGTGGTAGATGTATTTATGATTGTTTTGACTTGGTTGGAGTATAATAGATTACAAAAAATTAAATAATTTTTTATGAAAATTACCAGTTCGGTTTTTATAGATGGTGGGAATCTGCCGGCAAAATATACTTGCGTAGGTGAGGGCGTCAATCCGCCATTGCAATGGTCGCAGGTACCGCTCGTTACTAAAAGTTTGGTTTTGGTGCTTGATGATCCAGACGCTACTGTAGGTGTGTTTAGTCATTGGATTTTATGGAATATCCCGGCGCACATAACTGAATTGCTGGAAAATAGCGTACCGGTTGGAGCCGAAATTGGAGTAGGTTCTTCGGGGACAAATCAATATTTTCCGCCGTGTCCGCCTAGCGGCACACACCGTTATCGTTTTAAATTGTTTGCTTTGGATACTGAATTATTTTTGCCGGCTGAGACAAATCAAGTGGAATTGGAAAAAGCTATCGGCGGACACATTTTGGATCAAGCTATCTTAATTGGATTATTTAAAAAATAATATATGATTGACGCAATTCATTTAACTAAAAAATACGGAGATTTTTTGGCAGTGGATGATATTAGTTTTTCGGTGGCACCAGGGGAGATTTTGGCATTTTTGGGGCCAAACGGCGCTGGCAAAACAACCACGATAAAAATGTTCACTACTCTGCTTGAACCAACTTCCGGTCAGATAAAACTAAACAATATTGATCCGGTCTTACATTCCGATGCGGCCCGTCGGTCGTTTGGAATTATTTTTCAAGATCCAAGCTTGGATGATGAATTGACGGCTTGGGAAAATATGCAATTTCATGCGGTACTTTATGGTGTGCCAAAAAAACTTCGTGATGAGCGCATCGAACAATTGTTAAAATTTGTGGAGTTGTGGGATCGTAAAGATGATATTGTAAAAGAATTTTCCGGTGGTATGAAGCGTCGTTTGGAAATCGCGCGTGGTTTGACTCACCACCCGAAGATTTTATTTTTAGACGAACCAACTCTCGGGCTTGATCCGCAAACCCGCAATCGTATTTGGGAATATATAGAAAAAATGGCACGCGAAGAGAAGATGACCGTATTTTTCAGTACTCATTATATGGAGGAGGCGGAAAGGGTCTCTGACAGAATTATTATTGTGGATCACGGCAAGATTGTTGGCCAAGGAACAGCCGCGGCTTTAAAAGAAGAAACAAAAACCACTTCGCTCGAAGACGCGTTTTTGGCGTTGACCGGTCGTGATATTCGAGAAGAATCGTCTGATGGAAAAGACAGGATGCGTCAAAATAAACGTATGTGGCGAAGATAATTAATATTTTTTTATATGGTTATTTATATTTTGTGGCTTAGACAAATCAAGAGATATTTTAGAAATCGGGCGCGTATTATTGGGTCTTTGGGTCAACCGATTTTATTTTTAGTAGCTTTAGGTTTTGGTTTTGGACCGGTTTATGCCAAAGCCGGCGGTGGAAATTATATTCAATTTATCGCGCCTGGAATTATTGCGATGAGTATTTTATTCTTATCAATTTTTTCCGGAATTGAAATGATTTGGGATAAAGAATTTGGTTTTCTAAAAGAAACTTTTGTGGCCCCGGTGAGCCGTCTAAAAATTGTATTTGGTAGAATATTGGGCGGAGCAACCGTAGCGGTAATTCAGGGGGTGGTAGTTTTGGCGTTAATTTCATTTTTTGAATTTAAATTTCAAAAACCTTGGTTGTTGCCGTTGGTTTTTTTGATGATGTTGTTAATTGCTGTCACTTTTACGGCGCTTGGTACAGCGATTGCGTGTATGTTGGATGATATGCATGCCTTTCAGTTGGTATCAAATTTTTTGACCATGCCGCTATTCTTCTTGTCCGGTGCTTTATTTCCTCTTCAGGGTTTGCCAAAAGTAATGACCATAATTGCCGCCTTGGATCCATTGGCTTATGGCGTGGATGCGTTGCGCGGATTGTTGACCGGAACGGATCATTTTGGCTTACTAAACGATTTTCTCATTTTGGGTACTTCGGCCATGATTTTTCTGGCTATTTCTAGTTATCTATTTAAAAAAATGAAGATGTAGTTTATGTCGGAGAATAAAGCCTATATAAAAGAAACAATCCGTTTTTATTGGAAGTTCATGAAGAAATACCAAGTATCTTTTTATTTGGTTATATTTGGTCTTTTTTGTTCTTCAATTACCAGCACTATCGTTCCTTTATATTTGAAACAGTTCGTTGATTTACTCGGCCAAAAAGATCTACAACAAACTTTGCCTGGTTTGTATAAAGTTTTTTGGATTATAATTTTTATTCGTTTTTTACAGTTCGTATCTCGTCGTGCTATTTCGTTTTTTGATTCATATTTTTGTTCAAATACGATGGCCGATTTATATAACTTTGCCTTTGGTTACTTGCACAAAAATTCTTTTTCATTTTTCAATAATAATTTCGTTGGATCATTGGTAAAAAGGATTAATCGTTTTATTCGAGCATTTGAATCGCTTAATGATCGTATTATTTTTCAAGTAGGGGAGATGGTAATTGAAATTGGCATTATTTTAATTGTGCTATTTTATCGCAATTTATATTTGGGTTTGGCCTTGTTGATCTGGATACTGGTATATGTTGTGATAAGTATTTATTACAATCGTTATCGTATAAAGTATGATGTTTTGCGCAGTGAAGCTGATTCAGCGGTGAGTGGAGTGTTGGCAGATACTATCACCAACCATACTAATGTAAAATTATTTAATGGTTATTCAAATGAAGGCCATAATTTTAAAGAAGCAGTCGGACGATACTCAAAATTACAATTATTTTCTTGGTACGTTGATGGTGGATTTGAATCTTTTCAGGCTTTTTTTGCTTTTGTTTTAGAAGGTGTGCTGATGTATATGGGTATTAAATTATGGCTGGTTGGCCAATTCACACCGGGTGATTTAATGCTGATTCAGGCCTATGTCATAACCGTAGTGCAGAATATTTGGAGTTTTGGTCGAGTGGTGCGCAATATTAATTCTGATTTGACAGAGGCGGCGGAGATGACCGAGATTTTGGTCACACCGCATGAAATTGTGGATATTCCAAAAGCAAAAGAATTAAAAGTTGAAAATGGTAAAATTGAGTTTAAAGATGTCGGATTTAATTATCACGAAACTCGGTCAATTTTAAAAGATTTTAATTTGGAAATTGACGCAGGACAAAAAGTGGCTTTAGTAGGGCCGTCGGGGGCGGGAAAATCTACGTTGGTGAAATTATTACTGCGCATGCACGATGTCACTTCCGGAAAAATTTTGATTGATGGGCAAAATATTTCTAAAGTAACTCAAGAAAGTCTTTGGAACAATATTTCACTAGTGCCACAGGATCCAATTTTGTTTCATCGCTCTTTGCGAGAAAATATTCGTTATGGACGTTTTGATTCAACCGATGAAGAAGTGGAAACAGCCGCGAAATTGGCGCACTGTCATGAATTTATTTCCGAATTAGACAAGGGTTATGATACGTTTGTGGGTGAACGTGGTGTGAAACTTTCTGGTGGTGAACGTCAACGTGTTGCGATTGCCCGGGCTATTTTAAAGAATGCACCAATTTTATTTTTGGACGAAGCGACGTCTAGTTTAGATTCCCAGTCTGAACATTATATCCAGGATGCTTTAAATAATTTGATGAAAGGTAAAACCGTAATAATGGTGGCCCATCGTTTATCTACTATTATGAGTGCGGATAGAATTTTAGTGATAGATAAAGGTGAGATTGCTGAGGATGGTACGCATAAAGAGTTGTTGAAAAAGAAAACCGGGTTGTATAAAAAGCTCTGGGATTTGCAGGCGGGTGGGTTTATTAAATAAAATTACTTTGAAAGCCTCTGTAGAACAGGGGCTTTTTTATTGACTTTTTAGCCAAAATTGGTAGTATGGTGTCTGGTTCTGTTTCCGGTTCGTTGGATATGCCAACGGTCTAGAAATGGAAAAATTGAGAGGGTGTCATGAGGAAAGGATATGGTCCGAAGGAGTTGAAGGGGTTGGTCGAAGCGGCTTACGAAAATCGCAAGTTGCTCGAAGACGCTGAGTATGTCGTGGCGGTGAATGCCACCGTTGCGATGCTCAACGAAGGGCGGCTGCGGGTGGCTGAGCCGACCGACAAAGGTTGAGTGGTCAACGCTTGGGTCAAGCAGGCTATCCTGCTCTACTTCGGCATCGCCAAGATGGTGGTGCACGAGCTCGATCCGTTTGAGTTCCACGACAAGATTCCGCTCAAGCGCGATTTCGCGAAGTGCGGTGTTCGCGTGGTTCCGCCGGCGGTCGCTCGTTACGGTAGTTTTCTGGAGTCGGGCGTCATCCTGATGCCCAGCTTCGTCAACATCGGTGCGTACGTCGGTGCGCGCACGATGGTGGACACCTGGGCGACTGTGGGCAGCTGCGCGCAAATCGGCGCTGATGTTCATCTTGCTGGCGGTGTCGGCATCGGTGGTGTTTTGGAGCCGCCGAGCGCGACTCCAGTCATCATCGAAGACGGCTGCTTCGTCGGTTCCCGCGCTATCATCGTCGAGGGCGTGCATGTCGAGAAGGAGGCGGTCATCGGCGCGGGCGTCGTGCTCACGTCGTCGACGGTCATCCTGGATGTCACCGGTTCTACGCCGGTGGAGATGCGCGGTCGTATTCCGGCTCGCAGCGTCGTCATCCCCGGTACGCGTCTGAAGACGTTTCCGGCGGGTGAATTCGGGGTGCCCTGTGCCTTGATCATCGGCCAGCGCACCGAGTCCACTGACCGCAAGACGTCGCTCAACGCCGTGTTGCGCGATTTCGCTGTCGCCGTGTAGGCACAAGGAGAAAATCATGAAGATTCGTGGCCCGCCTTAAAAAGGCAGTAGGGGAAGGCACGGGTCTTCTCTCAAGAACCGTCGCCAACCTACTTTGTTTCTAAATTATTTGGAGATAGAGTAGTGCGACGGTTTTTTGTTTGATTTTTTTATATAAACAAGCTATAATTCAAATATTATTTAGTATTATTGTATTTAAAATATGTCAGAATCAGAAATTTCAAACGAACAAGTCGCTCGTTTTGGTGATTCATTCGAAGTAAAACCGGAAAATCGTACCGATGTTTTAGACTCAAAAATTGAGATACCAGATTACGTGGAGACTGCTCGTCAAGTCAGGGCTTCATTATTTGAGGCCTCTCGCGAAAGTAATGAATGGAAAGAGATGCCGTCGGATATAAAAGGTGTGGAGGATATTTTTGAAAAATCAAAAATGCTCGTTACTCAGGAATGGAGTAAAAAGGTCACTCCGTTTTTGGCAGAGAAATGTAAAGGATGGGCACAACAGTTGGAAGGTTTACCTCAGTACGCAAAAGAAAAAGAATTATTGGAAAATACTGATGAATTGGAACAGAAATTAATGATCCGACAATTTGGTGTCTTGGAGTCATTGCGAGAAGTTTTGCCAAATGTTTGGAGAGAGCTTGTTATGATCTCATCCGAACGTCAGTTGGCGGCCATAGCAGTCTCTCGCCGTTGGATAAAAGATTTGCCAGAAGAGAGGGTTGCTGGTTTGCTTGAGGTCTGTGGTTTAAAGAGCAAAACTGAATTGGAAATTTTTGTTGATTCGGCTGCACTTTTAGGAAAATATATAGATCAAGCTTATGTAAAACAGATTGAATTGGCTGATGCGCCGGGTGGTTCTGTTAAGACACCGCTTGGTGAAGAGTCTAATGGTATGCGTTATGTTTATGATTTATATAGTAGTCCAGACAATGACGAAGTAGATGTAAAACCATATGTGGATGTTTTTCCTTTTGAATGGACGCAACTGGCTAAAAGATTTTATCTGTTGGCAGAAAAAACAGATAAAGCTTGTGACACGGGAGATATTGGAGAAGAATATAAAAATTTAGGGAAATATTTACGAAAGATGGCCGATGCTTATAGTTCAAAAACAGTTGAGCCGGATGCTTTGTTTGAGCAGTGGCAACAACTCTTGCGAGATATGAAAGATTTAGCTTTGGAAGGTTGTCCAATAATGTTTGTGCCACAAGCGGCTCCAGCTGTTGCGGCCGATGCCGAGATTCGTTTAGGTTTTATCACTAAAGAATCAAAAGAATTATCTGCCACGGTAGAATATTTTAGAGGTGTGGTAGATAAAATTTTAGCCGAGCAGCGTCCTTACTTTGAAGAGGAACAACATGCACCGCCGGTTTTGATGAATTATCAGCCGTTTGCTTTTGGTCCAAATGTGTATTGGACAACTCGCGGTGAAGAAGGTACAGATAAAATCGTGGCTCATACTAATGCGGTAGTGGATGTGGCTGTGACTACAGCTTTGCCGGCGCTTAGGTCGGTTTTTGTTGAAAATATTGATGATGACACTTTTGCACGCGCCACAATTTTGAGCAATACCATGCACGAACTTGGGCATACTATTGCGCCCAAAGAAGACGGTCAGGTACGTAAACGTTTGGGAGTTTCTGCTGAAATGTTGATGGCGGAAGAATTAAAAGCAGACACCGGTCAGATGAGAATACTTTTGGAAACGGTGAAAGCTGGTAGACTGGACTTGGTTAATCCAAATGATCAATTGCTGGCTGGTCTTGGTGATGTGTGTGATTATTTAAAAAATAAGTCCGACGCGATTGGTACTAGCGGTGAACGTTATCATTATGATGGTATAGAAATAATTTATACTTTACTAAAAAATGGTGTAATCGTCGAAAGCGGTGATAAATACACAATCTCAGATCCTATGGAAGGCATAAGAGTTTTAGCTGAACTCGGAGTAAAATTTGTAAATGATTACTACCTGAATGGTTCACCAGAACAATTACAAGAACATATGCAGGCCATACGAGAAAAGAAGAAAGACCCGCAGGTGGCAAAATTTCTCGCATTATTGAACGGAAAATAAATGGTAGTTATGGTAGAAGTTTTGGATGTAAAAATAGACAGCTTAACCATGAATGAAGCTTTGCAAAAAGCACGTGATTTTTTGAATTCAGGTAAACAAAATTTAGTGTTTACACCCAATCCAGAGATGTTGGTGGATGTTCAGTACGATACTTATTTTAAAAAGGTATTAAATTTAGCCAATTTAAGTTTGAGTGATGGTTTTGGAGTAAGTTTGGTGAGTGGCGGCAAAATCAAACGGATTGCCGGATCGGATTTTGTCTTTAAACTTTGCGAATTGGCGCAGGCTGAAAATAAAAGTGTGTATTTGTTGGGGGCAGGCTCCAGAGATATTTTGACAAAAGCAGCTGTAAATCTAAAGAAACAATTTCTAAATCTAAAAATTGCCGGCTTTAACCCAGGTCCAGTCATTTCTTTTTTAAAAGTAGAGGATGAACAAAAAATTTTCTGCGAACCAGAAGCCAACGATGAAGCAATTCATGATATTATCATGACCGCGCCGGATATCTTGCTGGTCGCCTTTGGGCACAATAAGCAAGAGAAATGGATCTATGAAAATATCAAAAATTTACCATCGGTCAGGCTGGCGATGGGGGTGGGTGGGACGTTTGATTATATCTCAGGTCAGGTACGTCGCGCCCCTTGTTTTTTGCGTAAAATTGGGTTAGAATGGCTTTATCGCTTGATAAAACAGCCATGGCGATTTGGAAGAATTTTTAAAGCCACTGTTGTTTTTACTAGTTTGGTAATTTATAAAAAGATTAAAAAAATATGACCGTTCGAACTCGTTTTGCCCCATCTCCAACCGGTTTTTTGCATGTCGGTGGTTTGCGTACCGCTTTGTATGCTTACTTAGTTGCCAAACAAAATAGCGGTAAGTTTATTTTGCGTATTGAAGATACAGACAGAAAAAGATTTGTGGAAGGTAGTATCGAAAGCATGATCCGTTCCTTAAAATGGGCGGGCATGGATATCGATGAAGGGGTGGAGCTCGATGCCCAAGGAAAAGTAGTGGAAGTGGGTGACAAAGGGCCATATATCCAATCGGAGCGTTTAGATATTTATAAAAAATATTCAGATCAACTGCTGGCTGAGGGTAATGCTTATCACTGTTTTTGTACGGCCGAGCGATTGGAAGATTTGAGAAATTATCAACAAAAAAACAAACTTCCATCAGGCTACGATCGCCATTGTCGTGATTTGAACATGGACGAAGTTAAGGCTAAGATGGATGCTGGCGAAACTCACGTTTTGCGTATGAAAATGCCAACTGAGGGTCAGACCACTTTTCAAGATTTGATACACGGGGAAGTAACTTTTAAAAATGAGTTGGTGGATGATCAAGTGATAATTAAAACTGATAGCTTTCCAACCTATCATTTTGCGGTGGTGATTGATGATCATTTCATGGAAATTTCGCATGTTATTCGTGGAGAGGAGTGGTTGAGTAGTACACCAAAACATATCCAACTTTATAAGTACTTTGGCTGGGAGGCACCTCTAATGGCGCATTTGCCACTGCTCTTAAATGCGGATAAAAGTAAGCTTAGCAAACGCCAAGGCGATGTGGCAGTTGAAGATTATATTGCCAAAGGTTACTTGTCTCAAGCAATGATAAATTTTGTGGCCTTCTTGGGATGGAATCCAGGCACTGAACAAGAATTGTATTCAATGGAACAATTGATAAAAGATTTTAAAATTGAGAAAATAAACAAGTCCGGTGCGGTATTTAATTTGGAAAAATTGGATTGG
>CAIOJG010000100.1 GCA_903858555.1 Candidatus Magasanikiibacteriota bacterium | reverse complement strand
TGGCGATTGATTATTCAAAATATAAGTTTGAGGTAATGGCCGGCGATTATAATTCTCCGTTAGCCCGAAATGAAATTTGGGTCAACGCTTTTTTTAAATATCAAAAATTATTGGGTATTAGTCAACCAATTTTGGGTATTATAAGTCACGAAAATCAGATCGAGTATGTTGCCAACATTGAGGCTTGGATTAAGTGTCACGGAGAACTGAAGGAGAAAATGATGGAGGATTATCACTATATTCAAAAATTGATTGATTGGGCAGTGGAATATGGAGAGCAAATGAATCAATGGACGTATGATAATCTATTTAGTGTTGATTTAAAATTACTTTCTAACGACGAGCTGGATAGGAGACTAAAAGTATTTTGTGACATGCAAAGCACGGAATATGCAATCGGTGTAACTTTGGCGTTATTAGATTTTCAGGATTATTCTTTTGTTGAGAATAATTTAAAAATTATTGTTGAGAGTCGGATGGCTCCGGAAGAGCGGACGGAATACTATAGGGTTTTTACACAGCCATCTTTAAATTCTTTTGCTCAAGATCAAGAAGAGGATCTATTAAAACTCGCAGCTAAATATTTTAGTGATAAAAATTGGTTATCGGATATAAAAAATAGCAGTTTGTCTGAATTACAAAATTCTTATCCGGTTTTTTTTAATGAGCTTCAAGAACATGCGGCAAAATACGCTTGGGTTTATTTTGTTTACGCAGGTCCGGCGTTTACCGAACAAAATTTCATAGATTTTATTAAAGATTATCTGGAACGCGGAATAGATCCAAATAAAAAATTATTAGAACTGACTGAAACTAAAAAACAGCTAATTGCAACGAAACAAAAATATTTAAACTTTTTAAAACCGAGTGAATTTGAAGAAACGGTTTTAAATTTGGTGGGAAAATTTATTTGGGCAAAACCACGTCGTAAAGATTATCAAAGTAAATCGTATTATCACGCCGAAAAATTATACCAAGAAATCGGCAGACGTTTTTATTTATCTTTGGATCAAGTACGTTCTTGTACACAAGAAATGTTGGAAAAATGTTTGAAAAGTGGAAAGATTGATATTGATTTAGCTAATCAGCTTTATAAAGGACATGCTTGTGTCCCTGGCGACAACGGCAAAGCTCTAATTTTGGTTGGCGATGAAGTAGAAAAATTTTCAAATAAAATCATTCGTGATTCATCGGATGTTATTTTGAATAATATAAAACAGTTAAGCGGTACTTGTGCTTGTCCAGGCAAAGTCAAAGGGGTGGTGCGTATTATCAACAAAGCTTCTGATATGGGTAAAATGCAGTACGGTGATATTTTAGTTTCTTTAGCGACCACACCGAGCATTATCTCAGCCATGAAGAAAGCTGCTGCGATAGTCACGGATGAAGGTGGTCTCACTTGTCATGCTTCAATTGTTAGTCGCGAAATGAATTTACCTTGCATAATCGGAACAAAAATAGCGACCAAAGTTTTCAAAGACGGTGATATGGTAGAAGTTGACGCTACCAATGGTTTGGTTAAAAAAATATAAATTTATGTCCAATATCACAAACTTACTTAAAAAAGATTGGTACTTCCAAGGTTTTAACGGTGTGCCAGCGGTCTTGAACGGACCAACTCGTTCAATGGTTTATGATATGCCAAAATCTTTGGGTTTTGGTTATTCCGCGTCCATTGAATATTTTAGTCATGACGTCTGTTATTATTTGTACGCCTGGGAAGATTTATATAAAGTTCGTGATGAACTGTTGAGCCATTTTAAAAACAAGAAAAATTATCTCAATTTTTTATTAAAATTGGATGAGAAAAAATGCAAACAAGCACTAAAAGATTATCGCATTTTGAGTAAAATAAATTTATCCAAAGTTAACACCAAACGACTTTTTGGTATTTGGTGTAAGGCAAATGATATTTATGGAAGTTTGCTCGGCGTTTCTCATATTGTGGAAGGTTTTTCTCTGACCACCGAAGACCAGATAAGAAAATTAATAAACGAGAGATTTCCTAATAATCAGCAAGCTCTTTTGTCGCTTACGACGCCGAGGCAACATTCTTTTATGTCGATTGAGCATTATGAATTATGTTTGATTGCAAGGGCAATAAAGTCTGCCAAATTGTCAGCTGCTAGTATAAATAAAAAAATTTCTATTCATCAGAAAAAATATTTTTGGAAATTAAACGGCTATACCTCGGCCAAATATTTGGATAATGAATTTTTTGTAAAAGAAATGCAAGAACTTTTTTCCAAGAAAGTTAATTTTGAAAAGTTTATCAGAGAATTTGAAAGTTTATCAAAGAGAACAAAACAAAAAGATAAACTTTTAAAAAAGATTAAAAATAAAGAACTATTGGATTTGTTAAAAATATCCGACACTTTGTTTGTCATTCATGACCGACGCAAAGAACACATGACGCAAGCGATTACACATTTGGAGTTGGTTCTAGAAGAAATTGCTAATAGGTTTAATATACCGTTGGCCGATTTACATTATATTCGTCCTTCAGAATTAGAAATGCTGCCGGACATTTGGCCGGAATTAAAAAAACGTCGTCAGTGTAGCGTATATTTTCTGTTTCCAGAAGGTGAATTGCCGGTTTTGACAGGCGCAGAGGCAAAAAAATATTTTCAAAAATTAGAAAAAACAGAAAGTTTTGATGAGGTGGTAGAAATCAAAGGTAATAGCGCTTCACCTGGAAAAGTAACAGGCACAGTAAAAGTTTGCCGCGGTGAATCAGAGCTAACTAAAATGAGAGAAGGGGATATATTGGTTGCCTGTATGACTCAGCCAGAATTTTTGCCGGCCATGAAAAAAGCTAGTGCGGTGATTACCGATGAGGGTGGTTTGACTTGTCATGCGGCGATTGTGGCGCGTGAATTAGGCATCCCGTGTATTATCGGTACAAAAAATGCAACCAAAGTTTTAAAAGACGGAGATCTGGTAGAGGTGGATGCAAATGCCGGAATAATAAGAAAAATTTAAAATCATTATGTTATCAAATTTAACACCCAAAGACATTCTCAAAAAATACCACTGGAAACAATGGTTGTCACGACCATTTTTTGGTTTTATGCCGTCATTATTTGAAGGTGGAAATACCAAAGAATATTTTAAAAAAATAGGTATTCCAAAAGCAGAATATAGTGCTTGGATTTTTGATGGTGGCTATTGGTATGAAAGTGATGAAATATTTGAGGAAATAAAACCGGTTTTGGAAAAATGGTTAAAAACCCATTCGTTAGTAGAAATCACTTCTGGTTTGGATAAATTTTATCAGCGTGAAAAAAAGATTATTTCAGAATACGCAAAAAATCCAAATAAGAATTTGGATAAAAAAATAAAACATATTCGCGAAGTAATGAGAATCTGCACTACCTATATTTGGTTGGCGCATAGTTTGGAATATTTTTATATTAAAAAATTAAACATGGCCGCGGCTCAGTATATTGCTCCAGATAAATTGGACGAATTCGTGCGTTTAGCAACCTCACCTAAAAAATTAACTGCCACTGAAAAAATGGATAAAGCTATTTTATCTGGTGTGTCTTTGAAAAAAGTAGTCACTCAGTATGCTTGGATTCGTTGTCGTGATGGTTTTTGTGATCCATATACCGTAGAAGATGTAGAGGCTTATGCTAAAAATATTAAACCGGCTTTTAAACATGAGAAAGTAAAAATTCCAAAACCTTTGGAAAAATTATTTGCCGAAGCAAGGGAGTTGGTATATTTCCGTACACAACGTACTGACGTTTGGATTGAGCTGGTATTCCTATCCCGACCGATTTTTAAAGCGTTAGGAGAAAAATATAATATAAAATTTTCCGATTTAAAATATTATCCATTGTCCAGTTTGATTGCTGGTAAACCAAGACGTTTGCCGGAAAAATTTAGTGCGATTGGCTATAAAGATAAAACGTATTATTTTGATGAACCACAAATAAAAGAAGTTCAGCACGAACTAACCACCCAAGTAAAAGGTGCCATTGCTCAAAAAGGTAAATTTGTGGGAACAGTAAAAGTGGTCAGTACTGTGGCTGATTTGGGAAAAGTAAAAGCTGGAGACGTGATGGTTACTTTTATGACGGCGCCAAATTTTTTGCCAGCGATGCGTTTGGCTGGAGCATTTGTCACCAATGAGGGTGGTTTGACTTGTCATGCGGCGATTGTAGCGCGTGAAATGCGCAAGCCGTGTGTAATTGGTACAAAAATTGCAACTAAAGTTTTTAAAGATGGTGATAGGGTGGAGGTGGATGCGGATAATGGTTTGATTAAATTACTATAAATGTTATGTCCGTTACAAAATATTTAAAACACATCAATGAAACCAATTGGTATAAACAAGGTGGCGCGATATCCATGTTCTATGTTTTAGGTGCGTATTATGGATTAAACGAAAGTATTGGATATGACAATGATATTTTGTATCAATTCAAAGAAGTGAATTGTGGTTATTTTAACAAAGACGAAGAAAAGAAAAAATTGATGATAGCTTTGGCCAAACAAGAAAAGGATAAAAAATTTATTGATGTTTGGATTAAAGATTGGGAAAAACATGTATCTGATAATATAAATTTTTTACAAAAATCATTTAGCAAAAAAGAGATGATGAGGTGGTCGGATCAGGATTTGGTTAATTTTTTGAAGAAGCAAAAAAGTTTAATGGTAAAACATTGGGCCAAGGGTGTCCTATTGGAATGGTCAGATCCAGAGGGAGATAAAATTTTAGCCAGTCTTTTGAAAAAATTTAATGTCTCTCTGACCGCTCAAGAAATTTCATATTTGATTGGTCCAGAAAAATTTACTTTTGTTCAGCAAGAATATTTGGATAGATTTGAAATAGTTAAAAAAGCAAAAAATGGAAAGAACATAGAAAACCTCATAAAAAAACATTCACAAAAATATCACTGGTATCAAAATACTTGGGCGTATGTTTATGAATATGATTTTAATCATTTTTCTAATTTGGTAAAAAATGATTTAAAAAATTATGATAAGTGTGTGAAAGAAGTAAATGAAATAAAATCACACCTAAAGACTGTTAAAGATGCTCGCTTGAAAATTTATCGACAAAATAAATTTCCTCAAGGTTTAAAAAATATCTTGTGCATGTTTAGGCAAATGACCGATTGGCGTGATTATCGTAAAAAAATGGGCGCTTGTATTCCGAATTATTATTTATATCAAATTATTAAAAGATTATCATCTGAAAATAATTTGTCTGAAGATTTGGTGAAAATGATAACGTTTGATGATGTCTCTGGCTGGAAAATTTCAAAAAAAGTGCAAGCTGAATTACAAAGTCGATGGGGCGGTTCGGTTTATATTTGCGATAAAAATAAAAAATGTAAGTGGTTGTATGGTAATGATGCTCAGAAAGTAGTTGATATCCTGACTGAAAAATTGTCTAGTAAAGAATTGAGAGGTGTAATAGCTAATCGTGGAATAGTAAGAGGTGAAGTGAAGCTGGTAGAAACTAAAGAAGATTTTTTAAAAATGAAACCTGGAAATATCTTGGTAGCTGGTATGACCAGGCCAGAATTTGTGCCACTAATGAAAATTTGTGGTGGTATTATAACTGATGAGGGTGGTATAACTTGTCACGCGGCCGTGGTGAGTAGAGAACTCGGTAAACCGTGTCTCATTAACACCCAAAATGCCACTACTACCCTAAAAGACGGAGATCTGGTTGAATTGGACGCCAATAATGGTATCGTAAAAATTATCAACTTATGAAAAATAAAAAAAATTTACGGACGCGAAATATTCGAGTTTACGAGCGTGGAAATATGTATCCGCAGTCCTGTGCCTTCTATTTAGATTTTTTGTATATTTCTCCGACCAAACATAAATTTATGGTTAACGATTGGGAAGTTTTAGCAATGCAAGATGATCGGATTTGGTGGGCACGTGATATGAAACCGCTAGAAGACAATTTTCATGAATGGCTTAAAACATGGTTGCGTAGTTCTGTGTCCAGAAAAAACATTTTAAATAAATACAATACTGACCATAAAAAAATTAGACAGTCAACTTCTAAACTTGCAAAGTTGAATTATAAAAATCTTTCAAAAATTGAACTATTAAAAGTGTATCAACAAGCATTTAAGTTGGCGATTGGTCATTTGGTTTATGCTGAATATACGACCGATATATTTGACGATTGTTTTGGTAGAGTTTTTTCTGATTACTTAAATATTATTGCCAATAGAAAAATAGATGATGAGGATATTGTGGATTTATTAAATCCGACTACTGTTTCTTCTATTGCCAGATATCATAAAAAACTTTTAGAATTATCTTTAAAAAATACCAAGTTATCCAAGAGTCAAATCAGTGCATTGATAAAGGATTTTAATTGGATTAGAATGAGCTGGGATGGCACCAATATTATTTCGGAAAAAGATGTTGTTTGTGATTTTAATGAAT
>CAIOJG010000099.1 GCA_903858555.1 Candidatus Magasanikiibacteriota bacterium | reverse complement strand
CAGAAACAAAAAAATAAGGTTTTGACTGACCTTGTTTTTTTGTTAAGAAATGTATATTTGTGCTATAATAAATCATATAAGTTTGTAATTAATAATATATAAAATATGAGTATAAATTTTTTAGCAATTTTAGTTTCGGCAGTGGTATCAATGATTATTGGTAGTATTTGGTACGGTCCGTTGTTTGGTAAAATGTATATGCAAGAGATGGGTATGATACAGTGGAGCGATGAACAGAAAAAAGCGATGCGCAGTAAAATGACGGTCAGCTATTCTATGCAATTTGTTGCTAGTTTGGTTACGTTTTATGTTTTGGCCTATTTTATGGTCGGCTTTGGTCAAATGACGGTTAGCGGTGGTCTGATGATGGCCGGTATAGTCTGGATTGGTTTTGTGGTGCCCCTAAAATTGGGTGAAGCTTTGTGGGGCGGGAAAATGAAATTATTTTGGCTGGCAATTTTTGCCAATTTGATCACCTTATTGAGTGTTGGCGCGATTATTGTCGCTTTGAAATAAAACATATTATATAATTATTATGCGTTGGTCTGATAAAGTTCTTGCCAAAACAATTATTCCGTTTATCCCAATTTCGTGGTTACCGAATTATATTACTTTTCTTCGGGTTTGTTTGGTGCCGGTAGTTGGTTTTTTCTTGTGGAAAAAATATTATGAAATTGGGTTGCTGATTTTTCTTCTTGCCGCTTCTACCGATTGGTTGGATGGTGCTTTGGCAAGAACACGTAATCAAGTTACTGTGTGGGGAAAACTGTTTGATCCGTTGGCCGACAAATTACTCGTTTGCGTAGTGGTTTTTATTTTAATTTTTCGTTTTCTTGATCCCAGGATTGGTTTGGCCACTATCTTTTTTGAACTCACCATGATTGCTTCTGCTATTGTAAAAAAGATAATAGGAGTGGAAGTTAAAGCTAATGGATGGGGGAAAACTAAAATGTTTGTTCAGATTTTTGGTATTAGTTTAGTTTTAATCGGTAAAATGACCAATATTTCCGAATTTTCTATAGTCGGAAACGTTGTTTTGTATTTGGCCTTGGGTTTAGGTGTAGTAAGTCTTGGGACCTATAGCGTTTAATTTATTTCTTAAATCTGGTATAATTAAAGAATTAATCATAAAAATCGTTAAATTATGTACGATATTCTGTCGATAGGAGGAACTGCCATGGACGTGTTTTTGGATGTACATGAAGCCAGCGTACATTGTCGTCTGAAAGCTGAAGTTTGTCAGCTGTGTTTGAATTACGCGGAAAAAATTCCAGTCCAAAAAGTGACGTTTGTGTCTGGTGTTGGTACGGCGCCAAATAATGCGGTCGGCTCAGCTCGTTTGGGTTTGAAAGCCGCTTTGTATACTATCATTGGGAATGATGTCGCGGGAGTGAACAGCTATGATATTTTTACAAAAGAGGGAGTGGCTACTAAATATGTAGTTGTGGACAAAAAAAATCCTACTGATTATTCCACAATTCTGAGTTTTCAAGGCGAACGCACACTTTTGACTTGTCAGCTTCCGAGAAAATATAGTTTGCCTAGAAATATAGAAACCAAATGGATTTTTTTAGGCAATTTGCCTGATGGTCATAAAATTTTACATTCGCAATTGATTAAAAAAATTAAAAAAGAAAAAGTTAAGTTGGGCTATAATCCTGGAGCGCATGAATTGCGAGAAGGTATAGAAGGAATGAAAGAAATTTTATCGGTGACGGAAGTTTTTATTATCAATAAAGAAGAAGCCTGGAGATTGGTAGGTAGAGATGTCGACATTAAAAATCTGTTAGTTAAGTTAAAAGAATTCGGTCCTAAAATTGTAGTTATTACCGATGGGAAAAATGGGGCCACTAGTTATGATGGCACAAGTTTTTATGCTCAGGGTATTTATGATTTACCGGTGGTGGAGAAAACCGGCGCCGGTGATGCGTTTGCGACTGGTTTTATGGCTTCGTTAATCGGTGGTTGCGATGTGCAGATGGCGTTGCGTTGTGGTGCGGCCAATTCCGCCAGTGTAGTCGGACACATTGGTGCTCAAGTTGGACTGATGACCAAAAAACAGATGCAGAAATTTTTGAAAGTACATGGCGAGGCGCCGTGTAAAATGATTTAATATGTCAAAATATAAAATATTTGTCACCAGAAAAATTCATGACAGCGGCCTTAAAATGCTTAAAGACCAGGGCTATCTGGTGAAAGTGAGCCCGTACGACAGGGTATTGAGTAAAAAAGAATTGATAAAAAATGTCGCTGGTGTCGACGCGATTCTATCCCTTTTGACCGATAAGATTGACGATGATATTTTAAAAGCAGCCGGTCCCAATTTAAAAATTGTGGCCAATTACGCGGTTGGTTTTGATAACTTGGATATTGAAGCTGCTAAAAAACGCGCGGTGGTCCTGACCAACACGCCGGATGGTTCGACTGAATCGGTGGCCGATTTTGCGGTTATTTTGATGTTGGCTTTGGATCGACAAATAACTGAAGCGGATAAATTTGTGCGTGCCGGAAAATATAATGGCTGGGCACCGTTTTTGTTTGCTGGCGAATGTTTGGATAAAAAGACTTTGGGAATTGTTGGGATCGGACGTATTGGTTCGGCCGTGGCGGTAAGAGCGGTTGGTTTTGGACTTAAAATTGTTTATTGCAATATGGTCCGAGATGAAGAATTTGAAAAAAAATATAATGCTAAATTTTTGAGTCTAGCTGATTTGCTAAAAGTGTCTGATTTTGTTTCTCTGCATGTGCCACTTATGCCGTCTACTCGCCATATGATTGGTTCAAAAGAATTTAAGTTGATGAAGAAAAATGCTTTTTTAATAAACACCGCGCGTGGTGCGGTCATCGACGAGAAGGCTTTGGTGGTCGCTTTAAAGAAAAAACAAATTGCTGGAGCGGCTTTAGATGTGTATGAATTTGAACCAAAATTAGTTTCTGGATTAAATAAGTTTCATAATGTTATTTTGACACCGCATATTGCTTCGTCGACCATTGAAACCAGAAAGATTATGTCGGAGATTGCGGCTAAAAATATCATTGCTGTATTGAGTGGTGAAGTGCCACCAAATTTGTTAAAATAAAATTTAGAAAACAAAAAATACCTCGATATAATCGGGGTATTTTTTTATAATTTATTTGGTAACGCTGACGTATTGAGCTTTTTTCAAACTACCATCAAAGCGAACACGCTTGCGAGTAGTGAATTTTACTTGACCGTCAGTGTGTGCGAACAAAGTATCATCGCCGCCACGTAGAACATTCTTTCCAGGATGAATCTTGGTGCCGCGCTGTTTTACAATGATCATGCCAGATTTAATTTTCTGACCGTCGTGGATCTTGACACCGAGGCGTTTGGCTTCAGAATCTCGACCCAGGTGGGTTGAGCCACCAGCTTTTTTATGTGACATATATAATGTTTAAAGGCTATAAAGTGTCGCTATTGTATCCGATTTGCCCTATCTTGTCAAGAGTAGGGGAAAAGTGGTAAAATAGTCCTGTTATGTTCTATTCTCCTAAGGTTTACTGGAAAGATCGTTGGATTGCTTTATCGGCCGTTTCTTGGCTTATTTTTGAGCTTTGGATGTGGAGTTACGCGGCTATTTATGTTCGGCCAACCGCCGACCAGGTCTTTTTGCATTATAACGTCGTTTTTGGGGTAGATTTGATTGGGTCAGTTTCAAAACCTTGTTGCAGCAAAAAACAGACTGTCAATTGCTGTGCCGGTTGCTTTGCTATTAATAATGGTATT
>CAIOJG010000098.1 GCA_903858555.1 Candidatus Magasanikiibacteriota bacterium | reverse complement strand
TATTTTTTTTTTAATTTTAAGTAAATTTTCCATAACTAAAACTGTAGTCGCGCTAATAATTAAACTTGTGAAAATATCTATATAATGATGAACGCCAACATAGACTCTAGATAAACCAACAATCAAAGCGAGTCCCATCAAAAACCAACCTAGTTTTTTATTAAAATGCCAAATTATCATAGCGACAGCGCTGGATAACAAAGTATGATCAGAAGGGAAACCGTTGTTTGGTTGGTGTGGTATCAAGGATAAAAAATGATTGACCACAAATGGTCGCGGATCAAAATATAAAGCCGCGCAGATTCTAGAAATAATAAAAATTATCGGGAGAGCAAAAAATGAAAAAATTAAAATTTCTCTTTTTTCACGAATCGGTCGATGTAAGAAATAAGCAATCCCTAAAATTATAATTATAAAAATCAGGTATTGGGCAGAAAAAATAGCAATAAAATCCATAGATTAGACTTGATTTACCAGATATTCTTTAAATTTGTCTCGTTTAACATACAAATACACCACCATAAAAATCGGTACCGTAATCCAGATTAACTTGGTATTTGGATAAAAAATCCAAATGGTGGTGTCCACCACAATCCAATGCCAGATATATACTGCCAAAGTATAATCACCTAAAAATCGAATTAGCGCTAAAAATTTTTTGGCTGGGGCAAAACTAATTTTTTCAAACCAAGTGAAGAAGTAAAATAAGACGCTAGTAAAGAATAACGAAGCTACAATATAGTATGCTCTCAATGGATACATAAAATGGGACGGTCTTATATCAGAACCACTTTTGACTTGTAAATAATACATGCCGATAAAAAGCGGAGTAAAAATAGCCAACCACCAAGCTTTCTTTTCTTCAAAACCAAACGAAGCCAAAAGATAGCCGGCTAAAAATGGAATAGACCAGAGCGCAATTGGAAACATAATATTATTACGCGCGAACAGAAAGTCGGCCATTGGTCCACCCCAACTATATGTGTACACACCAGACATTAAAATCCCAAACAACGCTAACAACACCCAGTTTGGATGTTTAGCCTTTTTACTAATTGCTAAAAGTAACGGCGATAGCATAATCATCACCCCGATAGTCAACAAAATAGAAATTGGAGCACTATAAGCTTTGAGTTCTAAAATATTTTGCCAAGTCATTTTGCCATTGGCTGTATATTGCCAATAAAAAGGTTCTTTGGAAAAATCGTAAATGAAAAGTTTTATCAAATTATATAAATAGTAAATTCCAATCAATTGCAAACCGCGCAAAAAAAGTTTTTTAGCCGGTTTGATCCATGTCTCGGATTTACTATACGCAATATAAACCACGCTGCCAGATGTCGCCATAAAGAAAAATACACCAGGGTACAAAAGTTCTTTCAAATTGTTTCCCGTTGTGCCAATCAGTATATTTGACCAATCAATCATATGAATCAAAAGCACGGCAATAATAGAATAGCCTTTGATATACGAAATAAAATGATTACGTTTTTTAGGCGCTGCGACAGTGTTTATGGCTTCAGACATAAATAATATTTACGGGTTTCTTGATTAAATTTTTCAATAGAATAACGTAACATGGTGCGTGGCATTTTGGTAGTATGTTTGTCTAAAAATTTCCTCAGCGCCGCCTCGTCTTTCTTTCCGGCTTCACGCAACATCCAGCCGACCGCTTTGTGAATCAGATCGTGTTTATCGTTCATTAAAATTTCGGAGATTTTAAAGGTGTCAGTCAGATGTTTATTTTTTATAAATGCAAGTGTGGAAATAATCGCAATTCGTTTTTCCCAGAGATTTTTTGAACGTGCAAGTTTATATAATGTATCTTTAGGTTTCTCCGCCAACCATTCCCCTATTATTCGTGGCGCGGACGTATCCACCAAATCCCAGTTATTTATCCCTTTGATATTTTTTAAATAAAATTTATATACTTTTTCTTTTGCATCACCTAGTTTAAATTTTGCGACCAAAATATATAATGCCGCTAGTCGATGTTCGTGAACCTTACTTTTTAAAAGTGTGGCCAAATCACTAAAATCCAAGTCTGTATATTTTTTCGAAATAGCCCGTTGAATCGGCACATAAATTCCCAAAAAAATATCGCCTTCACCATACTGCCCTTTTCCGGTTTTAAAAAACCCACTCAAAAGTTTAGCTTTGTCGGGATGGCCGGCAGTCTTTAATTCTTTGACTAAATTCTCTAATTTATTTTTCATTACATAATTATACAGAATATAATCATTTTTTACAAACAAAAAAACACGCCGACGAATCGACGTGTTTTGAAGTTATATTATCTTGAGCGTCTAAAACCAGGTTTGGCTTTACCGGCACCAGTGCCGTTGCCAGAATGACCTCGGAATTGTGAGCGTGGAGCAGAACTAGCACCTCCAAAAGCAGGACGACTAGCACTTGTGCTACT
The DNA here is from genome assembly GCA_903858555.1 of Candidatus Magasanikiibacteriota bacterium. Taxonomy (GTDB): domain Bacteria; phylum Patescibacteriota; class Patescibacteriia; order Magasanikbacterales; family GWA2-37-8; genus CAIOJG01. The sequence continues at coordinate 597 of CAIOJG010000098.1, read as the reverse complement.
GCTGGCAGGACGACTGCCGCCAAATGAAGGGCGACTTGAACCATCAGAAGAGCGGCCACCACCAAATCCACCACCGGATGGACGACGACCACCAAAACCGCTTCCGCCACCGCCACCAAAACGTCTTTCAGAAGAATCATCTACGTATGGCATAGTTCGTCTTGGAGGAAGTTGAGGTAAAACAGTAGAGATGCGAATAGTTTTGCGGATCAAAGATTCAATCTTGCGAATATCATGGCGTTGATCTGGAGTTGCGAAAGAAATCGCTTTACCAAAATATCCAGCGCGACCAGTACGACCGATACGGTGAACATAATCTTCAGAGTTTTCTGGTAAATCGTAGTTGATAACTACTTCAATACCGACCACATCAATACCGCGAGCAGCAATATCAGTCGCTACTAAAATACGGAATTTTCCGGTTTTGAAACCTTCCAAAGCTTCTTTGCGTTGTGCCAAGGAGCGGTTGGAATGAATTTCAGCGGAAGTATGACCCATTTGGCGGATCACAATCGCGATTTTTTTAGCACTGTGTTTAGTACGACAGAAAACTAGGATAGAACCTTTGTGATCAGCCAACATCTTTTCGAGAAGTTG
>CAIOJG010000097.1 GCA_903858555.1 Candidatus Magasanikiibacteriota bacterium | reverse complement strand
GAGTTGGAAAAATTTAAATTGGCAGTTGATGGCACGTCAGACAGTATTATGATTACGGATAAAGACGCTCGCGTATTATATGTGAATAAAGCTGTATCGGAGATGACGGGTTTTGAGAAAGATGAAATTATTGGTAAGTATGTCGGAAATTTATGGGGTGGGCATATGGAAAAAGGTTATTATGAAAATATGTGGCACATCATAAAAGATACCAAACAAATATTTACCGGTGAATTAAATAATCGTCGTAAAAACGGTGAAGAATATATTGTGAGTGCTAAATTTTATCCATTGCTTGATAAAAATGATGAGATTAATTTTTTTGTTGGAGTAGAGTCGGATATTACTAAAGCGAAACAGCTGGAGCATAGCAAGGCTGAATTTGTGTCTGTGGCCTCGCATCAATTGCGTACGCCGTTGACTGGCATTAAATGGTTTAGTGAGCTTTTGCTTAAGGGTCAGGCCGGACCTTTGTCTGGGGATCAAAAAGATTATATTAATCAAATTTTCACTAGTAACGATCGAATGATAAAGCTGGTCGACGATTTATTGGATGTATCGCATATGGATGAAACCGGTCATTTTAAAATTGTTTTACAAACCGAAGAATTTTCCGGAATAATAAAAGAAGTGGTTGAAGAACAGCAATTAATCGCTGATAGTAAAAAAATAAAAATAAAAGTCGAAGACGCTTGCCTTAAAAAAATTAAATTAAAAGTGGATAAATCAAAAATTAGTCAAGCAATGCAAAATATCTTAAATAATGCCGTAAAGTATTCCCCATCGGGAAGCGTCATAAAATTTGATTGTAAAAAAGATAGTGATAATTTTATTTTTTCCGTAAGTGATCAGGGTATTGGTATTCCCGACAATCAGCACAGTCGTATTTTTGAAAAGTTTTTCCGCGGTGATAATGTAATCTCGACTGGTTCTGGTACGGGGTTGGGTTTGTATATTTCCAAGTACATTATAAATGCTCATGCCGGCAAAATTTGGTTTGAGTCTAAAGAAGGCGAGGGGACAACTTTTTATATTTCATTACCAATTAAATAAAAATTATAAAAAAAATTCTTATTGTAGAAGATGACAATATCTTGTCTAAAGCTTTTAAGATTGTTTTGAAAGAAGCCGGTTTTGATGTAATGACCGCTTTTGATGGTCAGGAGGCTATCGAAAAAGTCTACTCTTTTAAACCGGATTTGATTTTGTTGGATTTGATAATGCCGATAAAATCCGGCGAAGAAGTATTGGCGGAGATTAAGCGAGATGAAGAGTTGAAACATATACCTATTTTAGTGTCTACCGTAAAATCAGATATGGAATCAATCGGTCGTTGCGTGGCTTTGGGTATTCGTAGTTATTTTATCAAGGCGCATTATTCGCTCGAAGATGTGGTGACGGAGGTTAAAAAGGTGTTGGAGGAATAGCTTGCCTTTTTAGAAGATTGGGGTATAATGGGGGCATGTTTAAAAGATCTAAATTTTTTTTAGTTACAATTTTGCTACTTTTGACTAGCGGTTTTCTGTTGGTTGGTTTTTTTTATTGGCAAAATTTCAAAGATCAACAAGATGAAAAATATGATACAGCGCTTGAATATGACCAAACTAAAGCCTTAGAAAATATTGCCTTATCTGTTTCTTCTACCCTGAATGTAAATGATCCCAAAAATCTATCTCCCCAAATTTATCAAGTTCGTTTTGGTATTTTAATGTATCATCATATTGATGATAAAAATAAGCGTTTATCGGTAAGGCCGGAAAATTTGGACGCGCAAATTAAATATCTTTTGGACAGCGGCTATAAATTTATTAAACTCAGCGAGGCGTTCAAAAATTTTGCTTCTTCCACCTCTTCCACTTATCCATACAATAAAACTTTAGTGTTAACTTTTGATGACGGTTATCGTGATTTTTATATAAATGCCTATCCAATTTTAAAAAAATATAAGGTGCCGGCCGGACTTTACGTGATAAATCAGGATCTTGGCAAACGTGGAAATGTGACTTGGGAGATGATCAGACAACTCCACGATGAAGGTTTGGTGGAAATAGGTGTGCACACAATCAATCATTTGCCTCTGGGAAAATTGAAACCAGACATTGCTTATTATCAGATGGCCAAGAGTAAAGAGTTGTTGGAACAAGGTTTACATGACAAAATTGACACGATTGTTTATCCATTTGGTAGTTTTAATGAAAATGTTAAAAAACAAGCGCAACAGATCGGGTTCATTGGGGCGGCTAGTGTGTATTTTGGTCAGCGACCGAGTGGTCAAGATTTATACTCTTGGCGTCGGACCATGATTACCAATAGTGATTTGGGTCCAATTTTACTGCGTAAACTATATATAGCGTTTGAACTGGCAAAATAATCCCGATTGAGTCGGGATTTTTGTTTTGTAGTCTAAAATATGGTATAATATTATTAATATGACTGCCGATAAAACCCCCAAAAAAATTCTAATTGTCGAAGATGAAAAACCAATGGCACGAGCTTTGGAAATGAAGCTAAGTCATTCCGGCTTTGAAGCTCAAGTGGCTAATGATGGCCAAGCGGCTTTGGATTTATTAAAAACCAAAAAATTTGATTTGATTTTGTTGGATTTAATGATTCCTAAAGTTGATGGGTTTGGTGTGATGAAAGAATTAAAAGATCGCAAAGATAAGACGCCGGTAATTATTGCCAGCAATTTAGGTCAAGATGACGATGCTCAAAAAGCTAAATCCATGGGCGCGAAATGGTATTTTGTAAAATCCGACACACCGATAAATAAAATAGTCGATTACATCGTCGCTACTTTAATGACCTAAATGGCCTAGATAAAAATTTTATGCAAATTGATGAGAAAAAAATTAAAAAAGTTTTGTTGGATGGTAATTATGTAAGCGCTGAAGATATTACCAATGCCGAAAAAGCAGCTAAAGACAGTTCGGATTCTTCGACATCGGTAATCGATTGGTTGCTCAGAGAAGAAATTATCAACAAGGATTTGTTGGGGCAGGCGTTGGCTGAATCCGATAAAGTTAGTTATGCCAATTTAAATACTTATAAGCCAAGCAGTGAACAAGTGCGTTTGTTGCCGGAGGAAACGGCTAGAGAATTTCACGCGGTGGTTTTTAAACAAGAAAAGGACGAGGTGATGGTAGCGACCGACAATCCTACGAATCCGGAATTGATAAAAAAATTAAAAACAATTTTTAAAGGTACAAAAGTCGTCATGGCTTTTGCGTTTACCGAAGATATAGAAGAGTCGTTTATTAGTTATTTAAAAACACTAGCTACCCGTTTTAGTGATATTATCAAAGAACAAAAACGCGTGGCGCCAGAAATTATTGAACAGATTGTGGATGACGCGGTCGTGTACCGCGCGTCTGATATTCACTTTGAGCCACAAGATAAAGAAGTGATTATTCGTTTTCGTGTTGACGGTGTGATGCAAGAAGCTGGTCGCATACCAAAAGAATATTACGGCAATATTTTAAACCGTATCAAGGTCCAAGCGACTTTGCCGATTGATGAGCATTTTTCCGCGCAGGATGGTGCTATTCGTCAGGTAAAAGGAGATCGTAGTATAGATATGCGTATTTCCATTTTGCCGACTTTAAATGGTGAAAAGGTGGTAATTCGTTTGTTGTCTCAATATGTTCGCAGTTTTTCTTTCAATGATTTGGGTCTGTCCGATCATGATCAAAAACTTTTACTCAAAGCCGCCAACAAACCGTTTGGTATGATTTTGGTTACCGGTCCGACCGGTTCCGGTAAGACTACTTCTTTGTATGCGTTATTAAAATTATTAAATACTCCGGACGTAAATATTACGACCATTGAAGATCCAGTGGAATATAAAATGTCGGGTGTTAATCAAATTCAAGTAAACTCTCAAACCAATCTTACTTTTGCTAAAGGGTTGCGTTCCATTGTGCGTCAGGATCCGGATATTATTTTAGTGGGAGAAATTCGCGATCAAGAAACTGCCGAAACAGCGGTCAATGCGGCTTTGACCGGTCATTTATTATTGTCTACTTTTCATGCCAATGATGCGGCCACGGCTATTCCACGTTTGCTTGATATGGAAATTGAGCCATTTTTATTGGCCTCAACTTTAGAAGTGCTTATCGCTCAGCGTTTGGTGCGTAAAATTTGTGATAAATGTCGCTATAGCGTTACTTCTTCCAAAGAAGAAATCAAAAAAAATATATCGGATGAAGCCTCAAAATATTTTAGTGGAAAGCATGTGATTTTGTATCAAGGAAAAGGTTGTGATAGTTGTGGTCATACCGGTTATAAAGGCCGTACCGCTATCTATGAGTTCATCGAAGTCACTCCGGATTTAGAAGAATTAATTTTGCAACATCCGTCCACCGCTCAAATTTGGAAAATCGCCCGTGCTCAAGGTTCGGTGACTTTATTTGAAGATGGTATTGAAAAAGTAAAAAATGGTGTAACAACTTTAGACGAATTATTGCGTGTGGCAGAGGCGCCAAAATTTTAATTTTTCCCCATGAGCAAAGATCAAACAACTAAAAAGTCATCAGTACTGTCTTTTAGTTTTGGTTTTGGCGAAGAGCGAGAATACTTTATTGAAAACTTGGCGATGTTATTGGCTTCGGGTATGGACATCATCGAGTCTCTCGAAGCTATAAAATCGGAAGTAAAATCCACCAAACTTTTAAATATTATTAATCAGCTAGTTGAAGATGTTAGCGCCGGTTTTAGTTTGTCATTCGCGCTGTCTAAAACTGAAATTTTACCACCGCATATTATCGCTTTGATAAAAATTGGTGAAGAGAGTGGGCGATTGCACGAAAGTTTAAAAGTGGTTGTCACGCAACAGTCCAAAGAACGCTCCTTTAAATCTAAAATTCAGGCGGCCATGATGTATCCGGTTTTTGTGATGGCGGTCGCCGTGGTTGTGGGTATTGGAATTGCATGGTTTATTTTACCACGTTTGTCCACGGTATTTAGTCAGTTGAATTTAAAACTACCGCTGGTCACCAGGCTGCTGATGAGTCTGGGCGCATTTTTATCTAAATATGGTGCGGTGGTAGTGCCCTCGTTTGTTATTGGTTTGATTTTGGTTGTATTTTTCTTGTTTATTTTTTCCAAAACAAAGTTCATTGGTCAATGGCTTTTGTTTTTGATACCGGGAATTAAAAATTTAATTCGAGAAGCGGAGTTGGCTCGATTTGGGTATATCATGGGCACTTTATTACAATCGGGTTTGCCGGTTTTAGAAGCGCTGTCGTCGTTAAAAGATTCAGGCACACTGCGATCTTATGGAAAAATTTACACTTATTTGCACGACCAGATTGAAGAAGGAAAATCTTTTGAAGAAAGTTTTAAGGCCAATAAAAAAATAAAAATATACATACCAACTCCGATTCAAAGTTTGATTAGTGCTGGCGAAAGATCTGGTTCGCTTTCAAAAATATTTTTAAATATTAGTGAAACCTTTGAAGCTAAAACTGAATTAACCACCAAAAATTTGAGTGTAATTTTAGAACCGTTATTGTTGGTAATAGTTTGGTTGGGTGTAGTGGCGGTGGCTTTGGCGGTTATCTTGCCAATTTATAGTCTGGTTGGTGGTTTAAGTAACAGTCCGCAAGGTGAATCAAACGTGTCACGGCCTTCACCTTTGGCACCATCAACAATTTCACCAACATCAGTAGTGACCACTACTGTAGTAAATAAAAATGGATTAATCTCTACCAGCTCAATAATAATTACAGGACCAAAATCAATGACGAGCAGTACACCATCGAGTACCGCTGCTATCAATTCTGCGTTAGTTACTTTGTCACAAAATTTACCGTTGGCACCAGGTATGTTGGAAGTCGTTAGTAATACTTTTGGTTATCTCAATATTCGCATGGCTTCATCATCCAAATCAGCTCTCATTCGTAAGGCTACCGTAGGTGAACAATTTAAATATGTAATGCAACAAGATGGCTGGTATGAAATCATTTTAAGTCCAGATCAATTTGGTTGGGTAAGCGCTCAGTATGTGAGAACGGCTTCGACCACTAGTCCTTAATATGAAAAAAGATGGCTTTACGCTTTTGGAATTGTTATTATCAGTTAGTTTAATAGCGCTACTAGCGGCCATTTCCGCGCCAATGTACTTGTCTTTGCAAGCTGAAAATGAAGTGACAATTGCGGCTACTACCATTGGTGATGTGCTGCGTCGTGGGCAGATCCGCGCTCAAGCGGTTGATGGTGATTCGGCTTGGGGGGTTGAAATGGTGAGTAGTACCGTGACTGTTTTTAAAGGTAATAATTTTTCTTCTCGTGATCAAAGTTTTGATGAGAATTATAATTTGTCTGCCGCTGTAAATTTATCCGGTCTGTCAGAAGTAGTGTTTGATAAAAATTCTGGATGGACGACTGCGTCCGGTACGTTACTGATAACTCATTTGGATGGCCGTAAAAAAAATGTCTTAGTTAGCGAACTGGGTATTGTTGATATTCAATAATTATGACGAAAATTAACAAAAATATTGGCAATGGTTTTTCACTGGTAGAGATAGTTCTGGCCAGTGGCGTTTTGGCGATGCTGTCGATTATTTTTTTAGGGATTTTGACCTATGGTCAGGAAAGCACAGTGCGCGGCGCGCAGAGAACCAGAGCAATTTATCTGGCCCAAGAAGGTTTAGAAGCGGCCCGTAGTATTCGTGATCAAAGTTTTGCCAACTTAACAGTTGGAGATTTTGGTTTGTCCGCCACCGGTCAGTGGAGTTTGGTACCTACACCCGAGGTTATTGATATTTTTACGCGTACCGTTTCTATTGCCGATATCAATACACAAACCAAACAAATCACTTCAAAAGTCCAATGGAAACAGTCTGGCGCCGGTTTGGTTGATATTTCTTTTTCAACTTTATTGACTGATTGGCGTACGGCCACCAGTACTGGCACGAGTACAGAATTTTGTCCGACAAATTAATTTTATGCAACATACTAAAAATAACAATCAAGGTTTTACTCTGGTGGAGTTGTTGCTATACGTTTTTATTGCCAGCATAATTTTATTATCTGTAGTTTCTTTGGTGGCGTTACTAATACAATCTAGAGTAAAAAACCAAACTGTTAGTTTGATAGAGCAGCAGGGTGCCCAGATTATTCAGCTTGTCACTCAAGAAATAAATAATGCTAAAGTCATTAATTCTCCAGCGGTGGGTAGCGAAGCTGCAGTTTTACAATTCCAAGATATGAATGGTCAAATAGAACAAATAAGTTTGACCAGCACTACCTTGTTTTTAAATAAAAATAGTAAAGATTATTTTTTAAATCCAACCACTATTCAGGTCTCCAATTGGCAGGTGAAAAATTTAGGTGTACCTTCGCACGATTCTATCAAAATTCAATTTGATTTAAATTACAATAATTTATCCGGGTTAAATCAGTATAGTTATAGTGAAACTTTTTATGCAACGGCCAATATCCGCTAATCAAAAAAATAATTCCGGTTTTGCGGTGCTCATCGGTGTGTTAATCGTTGGGGCTTTTGGCTTATCAGTGGCTTTGTATTTGATTTTATCCGGTTTGTATTCGTACCAAAATAGTTACTTGCTGGAACAATCGGCCCAGGCTAAAACTTTGGCCGATGCTTGTGTTGAATCTGCCTTAAATCACATCCAACTTTGTTCGATATCGGTTGGAGCGGGGAGCGTGCAAATTGATGGTCAAATCTGTAACTATGAAATTATTATAAATTCAGAGCAGGGCCGTACGGTTCAGTCCACGGCTATTGTCGGTTCAGTGATTAAAAAAGTAAAGGTTGTCGTTAGTCAGATAGACCCTTTGGCGGTAGTGGATTCTTGGCAGGAAGTATCAGATTTTTAGTTCAGTTTGGACAAAATTTGTGGTATAATATATGGCAATTATGAATAATAAAATTTCTAAAATTAATTCTGGTTTTACGCTTTTAGAAATATTACTGGTTGTGGCCGCTATTGCGATTTTAGCCGGTATTGTTATCGTTGCCATTAATCCAGGTAAACAGCTGGCGACTATTAGAAACGCGGCTCGTCAAAGTGATGTTAGTACTATTCTCAATGCGGTCTATCAATATTCTTTAGATAACAACGGTTTGTTTCCGTCTAGCATTGATACTAATTTAAAAATGCTTGGCACTGCCGCTTCCGGTTGTAATGTGTCTTGTGGTTTTGGTACCAGTACTAGCAGTGGTGGGAGTAGTGGCAGTACAATAGCTATCAACGATAATAGTCAGTCAACATTTGTTGGCGCTTTCTCTAATACTACATACAACACCGGAAGTAGCTTGTTGAATATTACTTCTGGTCAAACTTCTGGTTCGTATATTTCAGATATTAAAGATGCGAGCACTAGCGCTACCTGGTCAACTTTATCTTGGGTGCCAAATCGCCCTACCGGCAAAGCGTTGCCAAATAGCGTGGCTTCTGAAACCGGTTATCCAACCGGCAATATGAATATGGCCGGCAATGTGTTTTTGATGCATTTGGACGAAAGTAGTGGGGCGACCACATTTGCCGATAGTTCTGGCAGTAATAATGTCGGCGCTTGCAGTGGAACAGTTTGTCCAACAATGGGAGTCACTGGTAAATATGGCACAGCCGGCAGTTTTGATGGGACAAAATTAATTACCGGTACCTTTAGCGCTAGTAATTTTACTAATAAAATTACAGCATCTGCCTGGATAAATAGGAGTGGCTTTGGGACCGACATCAATCCGGTGGTATTAAACCTTGGTTTTGCAAATTCTGCAGGCGTTATTCTTTATCATGATTGGTATGGTGGTGTTTTATCTTACAAATGGATTATAAAAGATAGTGGTGGTTGGACATCATGTTTTTTACATATTCCTTATTCTGAACCTGCGGACAGAAATCAATGGATAAATTTGACTGGTACTTACGATGGCTCAATTCTTAGGCTATATCGAAATGGGGTAGAACTTGGTAACTCTACTTGTGTTGGTGGAAATTTACAATTTGGAAATAATACATATAAAGTCGGTGAGTTTTTTCAGGGTACAATTGATGAAACAGCAGTTTTTAATCGCGCTCTTTCCGCAACTGAGGTTTCTGATATGTATAAACGGGGTGCTTTGAGTTTGAAATTTCAAGCTAAATCTTGTGCCAATGCTGATTGCTCGGATAATGCAAATTTTGTGGGTCCAGATGGCACAGCCAATAGTTATTATTCAGAGATTGATAATAATACTATTTCTACGCCATCTTTTTCGCTTAGTGGCATTGCTGGTAATAGATATTTTCAGTATAAATCTTTTTTGAGTAGCTCTGATTCCGCTTTAACTCCGGAGATAAAAAGTGTTATAATTAGTGGTAGTACCGGTGGCTCGGTTGGGGTGATAACACAAAATTCTGGTCCACAGACCGCGGCTGCTTGTTTGGATCTTTCGTCATTGTTGGCTCCGAGTTATATTACTTCATTACCATTTGATCCAAAAATTGGAAGCAACAGTCAAACTTATTACGCGATTCAAAAAACACCCGGAGGCAGAATAAATGTGCAGGCATGTTCAGCGGAAAATGGACAATCTATTAGTGTGACAAGATAATATTATTTTTTATTAAATTAATTTACTAATAATTCATAAAATAAATATGAAAAACTTAAATAAAAAAGGCTTTACCCTTTTGGAAATTTTACTTGTAGTCGCGGCCATCGCAATTTTGGCCGGTATTGTTATTATCGCTATTAATCCAGGCAAACAATTGGCCGACACTCGCAACGCGCAAAGAAGAGTAAACGTAAACACAATTTTAAACGCGGTTTATCAATACTCTATAGATAATAAAGGGACTCTACCATCCGGCATCATACAGACTCCAATTGAGATTTGTAAAACCGGGGGTAGCTGCGGCGGTTTAGTTGATTTATCCGTACTTTCTAATAATGAGACTTACTTGACCTCTATTCCAACCGATCCAACCGCTTCAAGCGCAAACGGAACCGGTTATAGAATTTCACAAAGTGTCAATGGGCGTATCACAGTTAGTGCTACGGCGGCAGAAAATAGTGTGGTTATTAGTGTTACTAGATAAAAATAAAAATGAAAAAACAAGCCGGTTTTACATTGCTAGAAATTCTTTTAGTCGTGGCGGCCATCGCAATTTTGGCCGGCATTGTTATTATTGCTATCAATCCTGGAAAACAATTGGGGGTGACTAGGAATGCGGCTAGACAGTCGGATGTGAGTGCGATTGTAAACGCAATCTACCAATATTCAATAGACAATAATGGTTTATTTCCAAGCGGTATTGATACAAATTTAAAAATGTTGGGTACGGCGTTGTCTGGTTGTGGTGTATCTTGTGGTTCTGGTGGTGGGACTGTAGTCGTGGGGAATGGTGGCGGTCTGGTATCTTTTAATGATATTACTCAGTCAACTTTTGCCGGTGTGTTTTTGAATACTGTTTATAATACTGCAAATAGTTTGCTAAATTTAGTAACAGGCCAAACTTCCGGAACATATATATCGGACGTCAAAGATGCAGCCGCGGCGGCTACTTGGTCCACTTTGGCCTGGGTGCCAAATCGCCCAACCGGAAAAGCACTGCCAAATAATGCCACTACCGAAACCGGTTATCCAACTGGAAATGCCAGTATGTCTGGCAATGTGTTTTTGGGGCATTTAGATGAAGGCAGCGGTGTCACAACTTTTATGGATGGTTCTGGAAATAATAACAATGGCAGTTGCAGTGGTGCTAGTTGTCCGTCAATTACGACAGGAAAATTTAATGGAGCGATGAGTTTTGATGGCGTGAAGCAATATATAGAAATTCCAAAAACTGCCAGTATGACTATGCATCCAAATTTGCCAATGACTCTATCGGCTTGGATTTATACTATCGGTACCGCACCTAATGTAATTTTCCAAGATGCTTTGGAGGCTGCGCCGTACAACGGTGTGTGGTTTACAGCATCTGGTAATAAATTGGCTATATCTATGGTAGATTCAGCTGGCAATCTTATTGGTATTACTGCTGCCAGCGCTTTTACATCCAGTCAGTGGCATTATGTTGTTGCAACTTATGATGGCAGTAAAACTGCTTCTGGTTTAAAAATTTACGTTGACGGTTCTCTGGCTCCATCGGTTGTTACATATAATGCAGCGACTATGACTAATGATTTTGGTAATACCAGGCCTTGGCGTATTGGTGTTGATTCAAATATAATTCCTTCCGATTGGTTTAAAGGATATATTGATGAAGTTGCTCTGTATAATCGCGCGCTTTCCGCTACTGAGATTTCCGATCAATATAAACGTGGCGCTTTGAGTTTGAAATATCAGGTACGTTCTTGTGCAAATGCCGATTGTTCGGACGGAACTTTTAGTGGTCCAGATGGTACGGCTGGTACTTATTATTCAGAAATTAATAATACTAGTAATTCGACACCATCTTTTTCTCTAAGCAATATTGCCAATAATCGATATTTCCAATACAAATCTTTTTTTGATACCACCGATTCCGCATTGACGCCAGAATTAAAAAGTGTGGCGATTGGCGGGGTCGTGGCAGCTAGCGGTGGAAGCGGTGGTCAGACTTCAAGCACATCAACAACCGCTAGTGCTTGTTTGGACATGTCTTCGTCCTTAACTCCAATCTATATTAATTCAATTCCGTTTGATCCAAAAGTCGGCAGCAATAGTCAAACGTATTATGCGGTTCAAAAAACAGCCGGCGGTAGAATAAATGTCCAAGCTTGTTCACCAGAAAATGGACAGGCCATTAGCGTAACCAAATAAAGTATGTATATCTCAACTATTAGCCTGATGCTGTTTACCGAATGGATATTTATTATATTTCTTTTGGTTTTATATTTTTCTGTTGGTCGACGCTCAAGTTCATTAATTAAGGATTTTAAAAAAAACGAATTAATCGCTCAAATTGACAAGGCACGCGAAGAAGCAATGTTGGGCAGTATCGGAGATGGAGTGGTGGCCACAGATAAAAACGGTGCAATTATTTTTGTGAATAACGCG
>CAIOJG010000096.1 GCA_903858555.1 Candidatus Magasanikiibacteriota bacterium | reverse complement strand
TTTAAGAAGATGTGGACTGATTGAAGGAAGACAACCAAACATCCATGTTTCGGCTGATTTGGCGGATGCTTAATCCTTCTCGTAAAAGTTCTTTAACTTTGTTGTACATGGTTAGCTTTTTTAACTGTGTCCTCATAGCTCCGGGGTTTGATTTGGTTTGCACCAGCAAACTACGGAATCGTGGACAGCTATAATCCTATCCTTAAAACGCTCGGAGAGGGCTATGGAATCTCTGGAGTGATAAAAGGTATGCTATACCCACTATCATCGCTCACAGCGGCGAATACCCCCCAAATCGTGGCTTCCACGTGGGTATTACTGATGAACTATGGTGACACAAATGACGAAGTGAAGAAGTTGCAGGACTTTTTGAAAACACAGGGCATATTTCCAGCCAATGTGGCCAGTACAGGTTTCTACGGTTTGGTTACAGCCGGTGCAGTTCTCAAATTCCAATTAAAATATAATTTGGATAGTGTAGCTAACCTAACCACTTGGGGCGGCAAACACGTTGCCAGTAAAACACTGGCACAACTTAACTTATTGACGAAATAAATATGGACAGCGGAATGATTTTACTTTTTGGGGCATTAACCTCAATATTACTAGAAGCCTACAAATGGCTCACGTTCAAATTCGGCCGAACTATGGCCACCAATGAAATCTTATTTGGTAGCTTTGCCCTTTCAGTTTTATGGGTGATATTGACTAAACAAAATATAATCACACAAGCGGCACTTGATCAGGTGGGTTTGATTTTTGCATCCTCTGTCGGAGTATTTGAAATTGTGATAAGATATCTGCGAACATTCCTACCATTAGCTGGTGACACTACACCAAATGCACCAACTGATACCACTGGAGTGCAGAAATAAGAACTCTTTTGAACGAGCAGGGGCGGCCAATAGGATGGGTTTGAATCACATCACCACTGAAACGGCCAAACTGAATCGTCATAAAGGCTCGAAGAAAGACCACCGCTGGGGTGGTTTTTTGATTGGTTGTCATGCAGTTGTCGACTTTCAAAAATGAATACCGTCAAAAAGTTGTAAACAAAAAAAGCCAACCGGAGAGAAACGGCTGGCTTGTGTATGTTTTTGGCCACCATGTTAATGAATGACCAGTAAAACCTAGAGCGATTATATTATATTACAAAGTTATCAACAGGTCAATCTTTGCACCTATTGACACGGGTATATATCCGTGATATTATAACACTACTTTTACAAACAGTTTGTCGCTGACAAGCACGCAAACGACCAAGAAGCCGGTGGGTCGGCCAAGGCTAACCCACGCGGCATGATTGGATAAACTAACAAACCTATGAGCAAAGAAATAGAAAAATGTGCGTTTTGTGGAGAAATAATAGAGCCAAATTTTTACAATGCTTGCGATGAATGTTATCAACAAGCAAATGAAAATCCAGAAAAATTTATAAATAAGACATTAAAAATATGAGCAACCTATATTGTGAGAAATGTGGTTTAGAGAGAGTGGACGGCATTTGCCAAAGTTGTGCGAAACAACCAATGTGGCAGAAATATCACATCGGCTGGAAACAATCCCAAAAGTCAAAAGTCGAGAGAATAAAACAATCAGCCACTAAATTTTTTAACTTTATTTAATATGTATAAAGTGCCGAGACAAATAATCAGAACATATGATGTTGGTTGGCTCGCCGATCACAACCGCAAAAAAGAAGAAAAACAACTTTTTGCACAGGGCTACCAAATTTTATCCGAAGAAGAATCAAAGAAATTTTCAGTGTGGCAAGTAATATTTTGTATTTGCACCGTGATTTTGATACCCTTGATACCATTCACACGAGTAAAAAAGACTCGTGTGGTATACGAAATGAATAACACAGTTTTATTGTAGACTTATCCACTCAACAAAAATTTAAAAACATGGTATAGTGAGTATGTCGACTTGTAGCGACACAAAACACTCGCATAAACGGTAATATCCAGACTACAAGCTGGGTTTTACTGTTTAGCCGAGTGTTTTTTTTAAACTTTAATCAATTAAAATATGGCACAACGTAGAATGTTTAGCCAAAAAATAGTAGCCAGCGATGCATTTTTGGAAATGCCAACATCATCGCGAGAATTATACTTCCAACTCGGAATGTATGCCGACGACGATGGCTTCGTCAATCCAAAAAAGATAATGAGAATGGTCGGCGCTTCGGATGACGACATCAAAATTTTATCAGGCAAGCGATTTGTGTTGCCTTTTGAGAACGGAGTAGTCGTGATCAAACACTGGAAAATTAACAACCTAATCCGAAAAGACTTCTATGAGGAAACTATCTACACCGAGCAGAAAAAACAACTTCTGACCAAAGAAAACAAGGCGTATACGGAATGTTTACAAAATGTTAACAATTTGTCACCACAGTATAGTATAGGTAAGGATAGTATAGTACAGGTAAGTACAGTAAAAGAGGTCGCGACAAGTCGCTTCGCACCTCCCAATCTCGACGAAGTAAAAGCCTACTGCACGGAACGAGCCAATAAAGTGGACGCTGAGAGATTTATGGATTTTTATGCCAGCAAAGGTTGGATGGTTGGAAAAAACAAAATGAAAGATTGGCAGGCCTGTGTGAGAACATGGGAAAAATCAGAGATTAAAAACACTCCAAAAAATCAATTTGGAGAAATAACATTGTATGATGGGTCAAAGGCGGTCCAAAAATTTGGCGTATGGGTCGATGCCAATAACCCAAACGTGAAAATAAATTTACAATATTATCCAGAATTAACATAAAATATGGAAATAAACACAAACTTAGCCCAAGGAAAAAATCAGCTCAATGGTTTATTGAGAGGATTAAAATCGTATATTGATCAGGCAGTCGCTAAAGGTGAAAAACCATTAAATGCATTAGCAATTTATAATAAAAATTTAGAAAAATATAAAAGATTGTATGACATTCCAAGAGAAAATAATGGATAAAATCCGCCAGATAACACCGGACAAGCTCACCCCGGAAGAACGAGCGGTGATGGCGAATATGATGGCCGGAATGAAAGAGGGTAAAAAACTGACACAGGATAATATATTTTTTTCCGAACGCTGGCAAGCCTTGAAACCAAAAGAGGTGATTCAGGTGATGGACACCGAGAAAAGGCAGATACGGCAGGTTATCAGAGATTTGAGGTTAAAATTTGGTGCGCCGATATTGTCCGACCGGAATGGCTACTGGATCGCCCAGACCGAAGATGAAGCCATAAAATATATGCAAGATTTGGAAACAGAAGCCAAAAGTACAGCCAAAGCGTGGTTTGTGACGTATCATGCGATGAAAGAAATTTTAAATACAACGAGTTCATTTTTTGAAAACTTTAATATATGAGAATAAGAAAAATTAAATTAATTTTAACAATTTTGACTATATTCTGTTTGGCTTTCACTATTTATTTAGTCGGATGGAAAATATTTTTTGGTATATTCCTTTGTATGTTTGCTGACGAATTAGCAAAACTAAACGCAAAATATGCCAATAATTAAATTAGACAAAGGCATCCCGTTTCGCTGCAAATGGTGCAGTGCAACTATCGCTTGGGTCGAGCAAGATGTCGAGGGATACAAGGTTTACTGCCCGGCGTGCAATTCAAAGTATTTAATCAAAAAGTAAATTTATGAAGAAAAGTGAAATAAACAAAATAAAAATTTTAATGATGCAGTCGCTCGAAGAAGTAGATCAAAAAGGGATAATTCAAGGCGAATTTGTTTGTCATGAGGATATACCAGATAGCACGCCGCATGGTTTTGATGCCCATTTTACAGTTTGCGGAGATGAAAGTAATTATAAAAAACCGGTTGTATATTTAGTTTTAATTAAAAAAATACAATTATAACTTTATACACTTGACACCGATATATACCCGTGATATAATATAGGCATATGACTGACATAATTCACAAAAGAGAAACAGTCGCAGGTATCCTCGGTGTGTCCGTTGAAGCATGGACAGACCAACAGGTCGATGAGGAATACTTTAAATTAATGGAATGTGAGGATAACTTATGAATAAAGACACAATTTACACCCTGTATGAGATAACCAAAGAGGGGCTATTGCTGGGAAGAAACGGCAAACCACTCAAATCAATCGTGTCTGTGCGTAAAAGATTACAATCATATGGCTTAAAGCCAAAATATAGTATTTTTTATAATCAGATGACGTATTCAGTATCAGGGTCGCTTTTATTAAAATATAATAAAACCTATGAGCAACAAGGAAACAGCGGTAGCAAAAACA
>CAIOJG010000095.1 GCA_903858555.1 Candidatus Magasanikiibacteriota bacterium | reverse complement strand
GTTAAGATTTGTTTTAGAATATGATTCTTAAAAGACTATCTTTACACCCTAAATTTGCTGGCGTGGTAGATGTGGCCGTAGGTGGCTTATTTTTGTGGTCTTTACACCAAACTTTGATCTGGTGGCTGTTGCTGGTATTTTTGGCCGCGCGTTTACTGTGGTGGGCTTTTATTTTAAAAATCACTTATTATCCAATTTATATCCGACGCCTGTGGCATTTTTTAGCCTTGGCGTTTTTTCAAATTGGTTTATTTTTCCTTCTATTGTTTATCGAATGGAAAACCGCTTGGTGGTTGGTTAGTATAGTCTATCTTTTGTTTCCGTTGATAAGTTTTTGGTTTTTGCCGGCTAAAAATGACAACCAACTTTCTTTTGTAACAAAAACATATCGTCGTTTGCGATTTTGGATGTGCGCGTTTGGGTTGTTTGGAATTTGGAGTGGAATTTTTGCGGCCGTATCTTTGCAAATTTTCAATTTGAACTACTGGTTTATTTTGTTGCCGGCCGTATTGGTTACAGCCGCGCTCAATGCTTGGTGGTGGCACGAATATAATATCACGATAGATAAAAAATATTATTTTTGGGTGGCCACTTCTGGTTTGGCTACCTTAGAGCTCGCTTGGGCATTGTTTCAATGGCCGCTGGGATATTTCGCGACCGCTTTAATTTTGACTTGGTTGTGGTATGATTTTTGGCTGATGGCGAGATTTCATCTTTTGCCGCTGGGAATAAATTGGAAAAAACAACGCGCCTTTTTTATTGTGAACGGAATTTTATTGGCCGTCTATTTATTATTTATCGTTAAATGGAAATAATTATGTCTTCAAACCCTCCACATTTACCAGCGCCAACTTGCAACTTGGAACATCATCGTAAATGGGAAAGATTAAAATTACTTTTAATGGCGGTATTTTTTGGATTGCTCGCCGGTGGTACTGGCGCAGCCATGATTTTGGGTTGGGTGTGGCCGGGACTTGGCGGCGGCGATAGTTGGATTTTGTCGCACGTTTCAAGCAATCCTACGCATGATGTTTTGGATGATCAAATTCGTGTAGAGTTGGAAGATAGAATCGGCGCGGTGTACCGCGATTTTTCTGGAGTGTCTGGATTAAACTATTTTAGTAATGATAAAAAAATTGCGGATGTCTTTTTGGTTTCATCCGATGGCTGGCTGGTTTTTTATGACAATAAAATTGAAACTAATTTTAAAACTTGGCAAGTCATTTTAAAAAACGGCAACGTGTACAATGTTCAAAAAGTTCTACATGATGCCAATGCCAATTTGACTTATTTAAAAATAAATTCAGTCGATAGTAGTGAACAATTTAAAGTCGCAAGTTTTGCCGATGACGCTAAACCAAATTCCGATGTTTTTGTTTACGATCAGGGAGTTTGGAAACGAGCGACAGTGTTGGCTAAAGTTCCACATGCTTTTCGCTTGCCTCATTTAGATAGTGCGCCTAGTCAGGCATTTGAAATCACTACTAATTTTTCCGTCGGAGATATCGTGGCCAACGCGCAAGGAAAAATTGTGGGTGTAATTTCCGAAAGTAATTTTGTTTTGCCGGCGCAGTATTTGACCGACGTGCTGCCTGGTATTTTGAGCGCGCAAAAAGTAGCTTATAGTACTTTGGGAGTTTATGGTTGGTTTAGTGATGAGCAGCCGCTTTTAGGTAAAGATGGTAAGATTGATGGATTTGTGGTCGCCAAAGTAAATGGGGATAGTAAATTAAAATTGGGTGATGTCATCACCGACATCAATGGAAATATCGTCAACAGTGATAATTTATGGTATAATATTATCAGTAGCCAATCCGTGAAGCTGCAAGTTTTGCGTAAAGGTAAAACTATGGAAATAATTCAGGATATTAAACAAATTTAAATTTAAAAATTATTTTTTATGCTTGAAATTTTATTTCGACACACCAAGTTGATATTTACGTGGGGAGTGCTCGTCGCGGTTTTATCGATTGCGGTGAGTTTGCTTTTCCCGTGGCGTTATAGCGCTACTTCACAAGTGCTAATTATTTCACGCGACAAGAGCGGTATTGATCCATACACTCAGTCCAAAGCCGCCGAGCGCATTGGTGAAAATTTGGCGCAAGTGATGAAGACTCAAGATTTTATGCAAAAAGTAATGGATGTTACTGATCCTGTTTTTGATAAAGCTTATTGGCAAAATTTGACTCCACGTAATCAGCTCAAACAGTGGTCCAAACAAGTAGTGGGTGAAATGATGTATGGTACCAGCTTGATGAGTATTACGGTTTATAGTGGCAAAGACGATGTCAATAATTTGGCAACGGCGGTGACTAGCGCTATCACGACTCATGGTTGGGAGTACGTCGGTGGTGATGTCTC
>CAIOJG010000094.1 GCA_903858555.1 Candidatus Magasanikiibacteriota bacterium | reverse complement strand
TATTCTTTTTAGTTTCTTTTGGCAACATGCTCACTCCGCAAGCGCGATGACCATCCACATGATACATTCCCTCTTCTGGATAAAATTCTATCGTATATAAAAATCTGGCTGGATCATTACTTTTTATTGCGGACATCACGCCATCAAAAGTTATTTCCTGTTCTTTTTTAAAAGCCAAGACATTGGCTTCACGCCCTAGATTATCTAAACTGTGGGCGTCGGAATTTGAAACCAAAGCAATCTTGTCCAACTGCGACAAACGGCGATTCATGGTTGGGTCACTAGATAAACCGGTTTCAATCGCAAAAATATGTGAAGTTAACTCTTCAAAACATTCTTCCAAACTATCATACCCGGATTTTGAACCAAAGACCGCGAACCACGGGGTCCAGGCATGGGCCGGAATCATTACAAACTTAGGATTAATTTTTAACATTATCTGTAATACTTCTTTAGCCGGCACCCCCATGATCGGACGGCCATCGGAACGTAAATTGGCACCACGCTCGGTTAGCGCCTGATTTAGTTTTTCAGCCGAAGCGATACTTGGAGCAATCAAAAGCAAGTGCAAACGACGAGTCTTATCACGATGCTTATACACACAAGAAATCTCACCGGCCAAAATAAATTTTGTTTTGGAACTATTTTTTCCTTTTAACTTATAAAGACCGGAGTTGCCGATTTCTTCCAAATTTTCTTTAATATGCGCCATCCAAGCCGGATGGGTAAAGTCTCCGGTAGCGCAGATATCTATCCCTTTTTGTTCACAAGCTTTAGCGATATTAGGCAACTCCAAAAGTGGCGAACAAGCGCGCGCGTATTTAGAATGGATATGCAAATCTAAAATTTGTTTTATCATATTGACGCAACGGATGAATAACTCTATAATTCAACTATTATACGGCGATTAATACCGATAGTCAATTTATGAATTTAGTATATAACCAAGGAAAATTAGCAGAGATAGTTGAAAAAATGGCCCGTGATGGTGCCAACAAGCTACATATTCTGGCGGATTTTGATAAAACTATCACAGAAACTTCTCATATAAACGGTAAACCGGTCGGCTCGATTATTGGACAGCTGCGTGCTGGCGGCTATTTGTCTCCAGAATATACCGCCGAGTCCACTGCCTTATTTGAAGAATTTCATCCCTTTGAGCATGACCAAAATATTCCGCGCGCAGAAAGAATGAATAAAATGGAAGAATGGTGGTCAAAACACAACGACCTGTTGATTCGCTCTGGGTTGAATAAAAACGATATGGACAGAGTAATTAGCGCCGGCCACACCAAACTACGTGATGGCATAACCGAAACTTTTAAAATATTGGAAGAAAATAATATTCCTATCGTGATAATGTCCGGTGGTCCAGCCTATATGATAGAAAAGCAACTGGAATTTTCCGGTCTGCTCAGCGACAATGTACATATTGTCGCCAACTACTATGAATATGATGAAAATGGCTTTATGACCGGTTACAAAAAACCAATTGTTCATTCCCAAAATAAACACGAAATAATTTTACGAGACTTCCCGGTTTTTGATGAAATAAAAAATCGTACCAATGTAATATTACTTGGTGACCAAATTGATGATCTCGGCAT
>CAIOJG010000093.1 GCA_903858555.1 Candidatus Magasanikiibacteriota bacterium | reverse complement strand
TTATGGTTTTTGATTAAAAAAACTTTATCTACCGAGAAGGGCGAAAGAGAACCTTTCATTTTAGTTTTTTTTGGAACGTTCATTACTTTTTCTTTGATTATTATTTTTAATTTTGTCTTGCCTAGTTTTTTTAATAATGTATATTTTATTCCACTGGCAGATTTGTTTACTTTTCCTTTTATATTGTTTACCGGGTATGCAATTGCGAAGCATAAACTATTGGATATTAAAATATTATCTACTGAAGTTTTGAGCTTCTCTTTGGTTGTGCTAACTTTTTTTGAGGTATTGTCCTCAAAAAGCACGGCGGAATTTGGTTTTAATGCGATAGTTTTATGTCTAGTTTCAATTTTCAGTCTTTTTCTTATTAAAAGTATAATTAAAGAGGTGAAAATGCGAGAGCAATTAGAAAATATTTCCAAGGAATTGACCCGTGCCAATTTACGTCTACAAGAACTAGATAAGCAAAAAACAGAATTTTTATCCATTGCGTCCCATCAATTACGCACCCCACTTTCAATTTTAAAAGGCTACATTGAACTCATCAAAGATGGTGGTTATGGTAAAGTAACCAAAGAAACGGTAGAGGTTTTAAAAAATATGGATGATAGTAATGAGCACTTAGTCAAATTAGTAGATCAATTTTTAGATATTTCGCGTATTGAACAGGGTCGCACGAAATATAATTTTGCGGATTTTGATATGACACATTTAATCGACGGTGTTGTATTTGAATTGGTAAAACGTGCGGAAGATAAAGGTTTGAGTTTGGCGTGGAATATAAAAGAACCGGTACAAATTACTGGTGATGAAGAAAAAATTCGTCATGTAATATTTAATTTTATAGATAATGCGATTAAATATGCTAATGCCGGAGCGGTAGAAGTCGGTTTGATTTTTGATGACGGCGGCATTAAAGTCACTGTCAACGACCATGGTTTTGGTTTTGATAAAGTTGATGAAGTTAATTTTTTTCAAAAGTTTTATAGAGGTGAAAATGTTAAAAATACTAATGTTACCGGCACCGGTTTGGGTTTGTTTGTCTGTCGTAAATTCATTGAAGCGCACGGTGGTAAAGTTTGGGCGCATAGTCCGGGGCTTGGTAAAGGTAGTGAATTTGGTTTTTGGTTGCCGCTAAAACCTTCAACCCCTTCCGTCCAGTAGCGATTTTTATTGATGATTTGTTTTTTTGTCGTAAATATTGTAGAATATAGCCATAGTAATAATTAAATTTTTCTTATGATTTTTCAAAAGTCTCCAGTAAAAAATGAAGAGGTAGAAATGGAACAAAATTTACCAAATAATGAACACACTGACGAGGTAGAAACTGTGGTTGGGCCTTCTGTGAATGTAGAGGGTGATTTTGCGTCTGAAGGAAATATTATTGTCAAAGGAACTGTGGCCGGCAGTGTTCACACCAGTCGTTTTTTGTCGGTTGAAGCGGGTGCGAAGATTATGGCCAACGTCCGTGCCGGTAGTGCTCGCATTGCTGGTGAAGTAAAAGGCAATTTAAAAGTACGTGATACTTTGGAACTTACTTCGACCGCTAGAGTTTTGGGTGATATTGAAGTAAAAACTTTGTCTATCGAACCGGGTGCGTTATTGTTTGGTAAAGTGGCGATGCCGGGCCTAGATGCCTCTGAAGGGCGTGTAGCTCGTCGTACTGGTCGTCGTGGTGAAGAAACAGTAGTTCAGGCTGAATAGTTAGTCTAGTGATTGATGAAATGGTATGTATGTCTATTTGTATGACAATTTTTTGCGCCAGAAAAAGTATGATTCTTTGATAAAGGCGATTGAAGTCCGCTTGACCGATTATGGTATTGCGGGCAAAATTTTGCGATTGAACAACTTTATTGATCCAAAACAAATAATTGAGGACGAGATCAAACGTGGAGCGAAAACTATTGTGATTGTGGGTGATGATTCTACTTTTGGTTATGTTTTATCGCGGGCTGCGACTTGCGATTGTGTGTTTGGGTTTTTACCGGTAGGATCAAAAAATACGATTGCGAATGTTTTGGGAATTCCGGAAGGAGTGGAAGCGTGTGATATTTTGTCTAAACGCCGAAAAGAAAGTTTGGATGTGGGCTGGATGAACAATCGTTATTTTGTTTCGCAATTGCATGTATTGGCGGCTCAAGTAAAAGTCATTTATGACGAGCGTTTTGCCGTGACCGCTGAACAAAAAATGGAAGTTGTGGTCTGTAATTTACAGCCATATTATTGGAAAAAAGACAAAAAAGACAAGAATGAACAGGTGGTTCATCCCCAAGACGGCAAGCTGGAAGCGTTTGTCCGACCATTGACAAAGAAGGGCTGGTGGGGTTATAAATATGAGGACCCTAGCATCTTTCCGTTTGAAGAGATGGAGATTGTGTCTTTGACCCCGTTTACTGTCGAAGCCGATGGTAAGGTTAGTAAAGAGAAAAAGGTGAAAATAAAACTGGCTCATGGTAAAATAGATATGATCGTGGGTCGGAATAGGAAGTTTTAAAGTATGAAACCACTCGGGAGGGTGAAAATAAAGTGGTCAGCAGATTTTGCTTATGCGATCGGTCTGTTGGTGACTGACGGAAGTCTCTCAAAAGATGGTCGTCATATTTCTTTTACATCAAAAGATAAAGAAATGATGGAAAATTTTCAGCGCTCTTTAAAAGTTATGTGTCATATAGGAAAAAAATCGAGCGGTTCGGTAAATGAAAAGAAATATTACGTTATTCAAATAGGAGATGTTTTATTTTATGAATTTTTGTTGAATATCGGGCTGATGCCGAATAAAAGTAGAATTCTAGAAAATATTAAAATTCCAGATAAATATTTTTTTCATTTTTTACGTGGTCATTTTGATGGGGATGGAACGTTCTATTCTTATTTTGATCCAAGATGGAAATCAAGTTTTATGTTTTATCTAACTTTTATTTCGGCTAGTGAAAAACATATAATCTGGCTCAGAAAAACAATATCAAGACTAGCGAAAGTTGATGGTCATTTTGGGAAAAGTAACTCGGTTTATAGGGTTAGATATGCCAAAGCTGAATCTTTAAGGCTGTTGCAAAAAATGTACGATAATGCTAGTATTAGCCTGTCCAGAAAGACAATAAAAATATTTGAAGCTATTCACAAGGTAAAAGATAAAAGCAAAATTGCGCGGGTGGAGAAATTGGTAAACTCGCAGGCTTGAGGTGCCTGTGCCGTAAAAAGCTTGGAGGTTCAAATCCTCTTCCGCGCACAATTTACTATGCTAAATAAACCATAGTTATGAATTATTTTATCGGATTTTTACTAGTGGCGTTAGGTACGGTCATGGTTATAAAAACCGAATGGTTTTTGGAAAATTTTGGTCCGATTGCTTGGGCAGAGGAAAATTTGGGAACCAGTGGTGGCAGTCGCTTGGCCTATAAATTTTTGGGAATAATCGGAATATTTATTGGGTTTCTACTTATCACCAATATGTTTCAAGGATTTTTGATGGGAACGGTTGGGAAATTATTAATTAGAAATTAATATGAATCATGCCGGGAGGGCCTTGGTTGACCCATTTCAAATTTTTGATAAAATTGGTCTTACGACCGGTATGCGTGTGGCCGATATGGGCTGTGGTCGCACGGGGCACTTTGTTTTTCCGGCGTCTCGTATAGTTGGCGCCACGGGTGTGGTTTACGCAGTGGATATTTTAAAAGAAGTTTTGGAAAGTATAAATAGTTGGGTTCGTTCCGAGGCTTTGGAAAATGTTCATACTGTTTGGTCGGATATTGAAACAGTAAACAAAACTCCGATTCCAGAAAAAAGTTTAGACGCCTGTTTTTTTATGAATGTTTTGCATGGCTTAAAAAACAAGGATACCGCTTTGACGGAAGCTTCCAGGTTGCTTAAAGATGAAGGTGTGGTAGCGGTGATAGAATGGCAAAAAAGATTGGGAGCGCTTGGTCCTGAAGATGCCGGGATGCTGGCCTCAGACCAATTGAAGGCGGTCGCATCTGGAGTTGGGTTGCGACAAATAGAAAGTTTTCCGATTAGTGATTATCATTATTGTTCAATTTTTAAAAAACAAATTTTATGAGTATAAAAAATATCTTGGTTCCGTCTTACTGGTTTTATCAGCCGTTTATCGCTATTGGTTTTGCTAAATGGTTTTGGATGGTATCTTTCTTGGTGCTGGTGTTGCTAGGTTTAGTCGCAAAAATTGTCCGCGTTGCTAAAAAAGATAGTAGTGGTCGCGCAAAAGAAGTGATGCGCCGTAGTGGTAATCTTTTGATTACAATGGGTATATTTGGATTGTTGTGGTTTTTCTTCCGTCAACAGCAGGTCGCCTTTTTGGCTTGGCGATTTTGGTTTGTTTTGTGGATTGCTATATTTGCATTTTGGACTTATAAAGTCCTGGCCTACGCCTTCAAAAAAACTTTACCTA
>CAIOJG010000092.1 GCA_903858555.1 Candidatus Magasanikiibacteriota bacterium | reverse complement strand
TTCAGCTCTTTCAACTTCGCGTCGAGCTGTTTCTTATACCACTTCATATTGGCTTAGAGAATTATTTCTTTTTGCCTTTAGAAGCTACTTTTTTAGCTGGAGCTTTTGCCTTTTTAAAAGGTTTTTCGTCCGCTTCTTCTACTTCAACCATTTTTGGTTTGGAACCAATCACCCAATCTTTTTCAGTGTCTTCAAATTTAGCAGACTTAGCCAAAGATACAAAGGTCAAAATCTTGTCCAATTTAGCGTTTAAAGCTTCAAATTGGTCGCGAGTAATGGCACCTGTGTTTGGTGGAGTACTACCAAATGGTCTTGGAGAAAATGAGCGAGCTGGAGCTGCACCAAAGCTTCTCTGAGCTGGACGAGGAGCGCCAGTAGTACTAGCGTGCTTTCTGAAACAGTTGTTGCAGTATACTGGATGAATACCAGTTGGTTTAAAAGGAATTTCACAGTTCTGACCACAATCACTGCAGACAGCTGGAAACATTTGTTTAGGACCCTCACTGCGAGCGCCAAAACCGCGGTCACCACTTGGACGACCACCACCGAATCCGCCACCGCCAAAACTGCGACCGCCTCTGTCTCCTCCTCGGTCACCACCTCTACTGCCACCACCGCCGTATTTACTAAAACCGCCCATATTGTTGTTGTTTATTAAATAAATCCGCGAATTTGTTACGCGACTGCCTAGTATAGCACACTTTAAGGAAAAAATCAATGGCTGGACGCATTTTCTGGATTATGCTTGTATAATTTTGTCCATTCTTGGTCACCTGATCTATTTTTGCCTTTATCCGTATATCCCCTTTCAGTCAAAATCGGAACGAAAATTTTGTTCCATTTGTCTGGTGTTAGGCCTAATCTTTGGCTGTGTTGAACCTTATGCATGATATCTTTTTTAAAAACCTCGGTTTGTTTGGAAATGAAATCCAACATTTTTTGATAAACCTCTACGCCGATCCCAGTTGGCAAATTTTCAGCCCCTTTGGCCATTGGATTCCTAGTTATAACTGTATTTGTTTCTACTGCCCCAGAAGGACCAGTAAAATCAAAGGTAATAGTTCCATATATAGTAGCATCAAAAAAATCATCTTTCCCAGGCAAACTTAAACTTTGATCAAAAAGAGAAATATCCATTTCGCAAAAGTGAATCTTTCCATCATTGCCAGGCGTTACAGTTATTCCTAAAACAAGATTAAACTTAGTGTTTTCGATTTGAACAGGAAGGCGAATGTTGTAATCTTTACCTCTGGCTAAATTTTTCTCACCGAAAGGTTCTAGTTCCGAAAAATCAATCTCTGAAAAATCTTTTGGTGCTCTAAAAGTTTCGTTTCCGATTCCTTTTATTTCTGATGAGTCGGTCATATTTTGGAATTTAACAAGTGATACTCTTTTTTAAAAATATTTTTACTAATTTCGAATGTTCCATAGGTGATAAAAAATGCGGAAAAAACATCAATGGAATAATGAAGATGGCCAAGTAAAACCACTATTCCAAACAGGATTGAGGTAAATAAAAATAATAATCTTAATTTAAAATTTTTCCAATAAATGAGTGCCATTAAAAATGGAGCACCGGTGTGTCCGGAAAAAAACAGGTCACCGGTAAAATTAAAGTAGCTGGTAATATTATTTGGCGAATAGGCCAAGGCGCCCTGAGCCGGACCGATGTGGGTTAAAATTATAAAAAATGATCTGACCAAAATAAAAACACTTAAACTTCGTAAAATAAAAGGTGCGTGTTTATGATTACTCAGCACCAGATAACCAACAAACGTGTAAAATAAAATAATGCCATAAATAAATACGACATTCACGTTTACGACCGGTACATGATCTAAAATTAAATCCCTAACGGCATTACCAGCCTGAGAGCTGGCATAAGTGCCGGCTAAAAAATTTATGATTAAACTTAAAGTCAAAAACAATAAACCCGAAATCATCGAGTAAATTATTTTATGTCTTGACCAATCGATAACATCATTTTCCATAGGTATACTATACAATAATACACCAGGTAAAACAAGATTATTACAGATTAATAGACTAATCCAAAAAGACCATGGTTTCCCCAACCTTTTTTTCTTTTACTTTTATCAAAAGTGCTAAACCGGCTCCCAACAAGACGATAACGGCCGAGACTTTAAAAACCGTATCATACGCCAACACCTGAGCCTTTAAAATAACCAGTGAAGTAAATTGACTTAAGACGCCTGAATCCAAAGAATGTAGTACGCTGTTATGCGCGATGTTTAAAACGTTGCTTTCTGTAGTGTAATTTAAGATAGTGGCAAAAATAGCGATACCAAAGGCGCCGGCAATATTTCGCACCAATGCTAAAATCGAAGAGGCAATCCCCACTTCATTTTCCGGTACTATCGAAGCAATTAAACTCGTACGTTGCGCCATCCCAAAACCTAAACCAAAGGCCATAACGGCCAGTGGAATACAAATATCCCATACACTAGATTTTGGATCAAGAGCAGAAAACATGTATAAACCAATCGCCGCGACAAAAGTGCTCAAAGCAATAATGTAGCGTGGTTGTACTTTACCAGCAAAGTGACCACCCATAGGAGCAGCGACCATCATCATCACTGCCATCGGAATAAAAAGTAATCCGGTCTCCGTGGCGTTTAGACCTAAATAGGTCGCGGCAAAAACCGGTATCAAAAATATACCACCCATCATTCCCATAAACACCACGAAATTATTTACCAGTGTGTTTACAAAAGTACCAATTTTGAAAAATTTAAAATCTACAATTGGATCGGAAATTTTCTTTTCAATTTTATAAAAAATAACAAAGAAAACAATCATCGATAAATATGCTAAACAACTTTCAAGTGATAACCAACCCC
Organism: Candidatus Magasanikiibacteriota bacterium; assembly: GCA_903858555.1. Taxonomy (GTDB): domain Bacteria; phylum Patescibacteriota; class Patescibacteriia; order Magasanikbacterales; family GWA2-37-8; genus CAIOJG01. The sequence continues at coordinate 1,122 of CAIOJG010000092.1, read as the reverse complement.
AATCCAAACCTCGGTCCAATACCAAGACTAAGGAAGACAAAGAAATTCCCAAAGTAATCGCACCCCACCAATCAAAGACCACTGTTTTCTTTTCGGAAACGGATTCTTTTATATATTTCATGGCCATCAATAACCCGACAATGCCGACCGGTAAGTTTATCAAAAAAACTGCGCGCCAACTAAAATTATCAATCAACGGACCACCAATCAAAGGGCCAAATACCGCCGCGGCCGCAAATGATGACGACCACAAACCTAAAGCTTGAGTGCGTTTTTTTCCAGCCGGAAAAGTAATCGCGATAATTGCCATGGCCGTAGGGTAATCGGCAGAACCGGCAATGGCTTGAATAATTCTAAAAACAATCATCGAACTCAAATTCCAAGCTAGACCGGCAAGAACCGAACCGGCAATGAAAATAACAAAGCCTGCGATGTATACTTTTTTTCTGCCGATAGTATCTCCGAGTTTTCCCCATACCGGCACAAAAATCGCGTTGGCTAAAATATAAGCCGTGGCAATCCAGCCGGCGGAAGAAACAGTAATTCCAAAATCATTGATGATTTTTGGAAGCGCCAAATTTACAATTGTTTGGTCTAGACGACCTAAAAAAGTACCGACGATAACCGTTATCAAAACCAACCACTCATGATTTTCGATGGTAGTTTTTTCTGGCATATTTATTTTTCAATCCATGCTTTGGCGGACATTCCGTTTAATAACTTAGGATCATTATTGTACTTAACTTTAATTGAGTAGTATTTTTCATCTCGTTTATCGGAGATTGAAAATACAATAGATGATTCGTCGGATGATTGGGCCACGTCCTCTACTTCACCATAAAAATTTTCAGAACCATAGGCATCCACATTAAATTCCACTTTTTGACCAGGGAAAATTTCACTCAAGCCTTTGTTTTCAGCGACGTGTACTATCAAACGCAAGTCGTCGGGATTAATCATGGTCACGACCGGCATTCCTGGAGAAAACATTTTGCCAACTTCGTCATTAATATTAATTACCACACCGTCAACTTTGGCGCGCACGAATTCTCCCCCGTCTAATTGAGCTACCACTTGATTGGCCGAAACACGCTCACCGCTTTTGACCATTATTTTTTGTAA
>CAIOJG010000091.1 GCA_903858555.1 Candidatus Magasanikiibacteriota bacterium | reverse complement strand
GTTAAAAAAGGGTTATCATTCGATGTCCATGATTCATATAAATCCACTCTTATTGTTGAACTGTATAACAATTCAGTTCTTGACATGGTAAAAATAGGAGAATTGATAAGACCTTTTGTGCGAGAACTTTTTTTAAAAACTAGCGTCGATGCACCAATTATAACGGCGATGCGTTTGCTTGATAATGAACTAGTGCTATCCGAATTCTCAAAACTATTATCCGAAAAATTTGATCCAGCGGTAAGAGCTCAAATAATAAAAAACGCTAGTAAACTGGCAATTTTGTCTTTTAAAAACATAAAAGAAATAATTTTTGAAGATAAAGAACTATCATCAGATGCATTGGCAGGTATTGGAGAACTAAACGCCGACCAATTTTGGGAGTTTGTTGACTTATTGCAGCAACCTGAGATTCCAACTAGAGATTCTCAGCTATCTATATCTTTTGCAGTATCACAAATGATAGACAAAGGTGAATATTCAATTTTGGATAAATATGATGAGCCAGAATCTGAATCCCTTAGTCTCGGTCAAGAAATCAAAGAAATGGTGGAGACTTATGGCGCTAGTGACAAAGGACTAACCATAGTAGTTTTATTGGCCGCTCGTGAATTTGGAGCCACAAAAGATTTAAAAGAATTTACCGCCTCATTTAAAAAAGAATTAGTAAAATACAAAGAAGTGCTAGGTATTATTGATCAGTCTTCTGTACCTGATGGAACACGTGCTTCAATTGGTATGGAATACGAAGTAAGTAATAGTGTTTCTGAAGGGTATAATCAGGCTACTGGCAGCTGGAAATATAAAAATCACATTGTGCGACTTAGTAGGTATGGCCGCATTGGACAGGGTAATGATGCTCTGCACGAAATCGCTACTCGGCCAACTGAAAATCCGTATGCCATGTTGCTTGAAATGCAATTATTGGAAGATTTGGAGTTTATTGATTTTAATTTTGAAAAAGATGGTTTTGAACGTGCTGGTCGTGGTTATCATCTTACTATTGGTGGTGAACGAGGAGTAAGAATAAATGGAGCAGTGAATGCTTTACAAAATCTTATGGTGATGGCAGGTTGGGGTGGAGTGAATGCTGGGAAAAACGTTGTAGAATTATCAATGGCTAGAGGAATGAATATCCGTCAGCGAGGTGAGTCGGATGCAATGAAAGTTTTTGCTAACAAAGCACCAGCGGTTGAATTTAGATCTCTTTCACTCGATAGAAAAGAACCATTTGAACGTTGTGTGATGACTGCTTATTACGGCACTGTGGCTATACAGACTTTTGAAAAATACTTTCCTCAAATTGAAATATATGATGGCTTGGTGCAAGAAATTATTGATAGCGATGTCTTGGACAAACCGCAAGATTTATTTGTTTTTTTTGCAAGAAGGAATCCCGGTCTTGAAGTATCATCATTTGTAGAATCAGCTACCAAACAAGAAAAAGATTCAATACATGCATATATAAAAATGCTTGCTAGCACTTTACAAGGTGTTGCAGATCACAATGAAAATTTTCATACGACCGAGGCGGCTGGTTATATAGATGATGAAGGTCGTTGGGTAGATACTGAAGAGTTTGGCGGACAGCAAAACAGTACTCGTTTTGATAGTGTGGCGGCAAGCGAAGGAATGACTACTGACCAATTTATAGAAGGAACTAAAATAAAACCAGAGGCTATATTTACACAAGCATCAATCGAGCTGGTCAATGGCCTTACCGCAATTAATAATTTATTTTTAAAACCATCAAAAGAAATAGGTGGTGACAGAGCCAATGGTTTGGCTATGTTAGAAACTACTAAGTTTGGAAATAGTGTGGTAGAAGAAGCGAGAGGAAGAGGTTTAAGAACGTCGTTAGTAAATACCGGAGGCAAGGGTCGAGACGGATATTATAGTCTGCAGGGTGGAAGTGAACGTATGTTGATTCATGCGGTACAAAGATCATTGCTTGAATTTAATAAACAGATGGAACAAATTTTAGCCGCAGCAAAAAAAGAAAAGAAACAAGCAAAACAAGAGGCTAATTAAAAAATATGAAAAGAGATCAATATCAGATGCCAGAAATATCTTTAGCGACATACGATTTAATTCATCGTGCTATTGGCGTTGCTCCTCACGAGCGTGATGTATTATTATTTGAGGCTTTAAATGATGTCTTCAAAGAATTTTCACACACTGATCCTGATTATATTGAGGCACTTAGTAATTTGGAAATGGATGGAAAAATTTCAAAGGATGATAAATTATTATTATTTGTGCTACATGTGACGGCGCGAGATGCTGGCCCTTATGATTTAAAGAAATTACACGATTCTATTTTGGATGAAGCTGTTTCTGGTTTATCAATTGAAGAAGTAGATAGATTGTTTATGCACCCTAAAATAAAAATCTTTATAAAAGATATCACAGTAAGATTAAAACAATCAATTTAAAATTATTTTTTATGCCAGCCGATAAATACACCGCCGTTTGGGTTTCACACACATCGATTTCGGATTTTCTAAAATGTCCGCGTGCTTATTATTTAAAAAATGTATATCGCGATCCAGCGACTAAACATAAAATAAAATTAATGACTCCGGCTTTGGCACTCGGACAAAGTGTGCATGAAGTTTTGGAATCATTGTCACAGCTGCCAGCCGGAAAACGTTTTAGTGTGCCTTTGCCGGTAAAGTTTGATAAAGCCTGGGAAAAAGTAAAAGGCGAGCGCGGTGGTTTTCCAAGTGACGAAGTAGAGTATACTTATAAAAAACGTGGTCTGGAAATGTTGGCACGTGTTTACAATCACCCAGGACCAATAAATAATTTGTCCGTAAAAATCCAGATGGATTTGCCGTATTATTGGCTGAGCGAGGAAGACAATATTATTTTATGTGGCAAAGTAGATTGGTTGGAATATTTACCGGAAACCGACAGTGTGCATATTATTGATTTTAAAACTGGTAAAATTCAGGAAGAAGAAAGTTCACTGCAGCTACCGATATATAGTTTGCTGGTTTCCAATTGTCAGAAAAGAAAAACTACTAAAGCCAGTTATTGGTATTTAGCGGAAAGCGATACACTCACCGAAAAAACTTTGCCGGATTTGCAAGACGCCGAAAAGAAGATTTTGGAAATTGCCCTACAGATGAAATTGGCTAGACAACTAAATCGTTTTAAATGTCCTAATGGCGAAGACTTTTGTTTTGCTTGCCGCCCGTTTGAAAAGATTCTCAAACGAGAAGCTAAATTGGTAGGGCAGGATGAATATGGGGCGGACGTGTACATTATCGATAGGGTAGAGGCGGAAAATAGAGAAGGGGAGATCCTATAGTAATGTGGATAACTTTTAGATAAAATCAACATAAAAAGTCATTTTTTAGCTGCCATTAGCCATAAAACACCAAAAACCTTGACATTTTATTATCCACTCGCTCTATTTGACAAAATCATTTATCTATTGTAATATAAACGCACTTTGAGGGAAGGCCCTCGCACCCAAGAAAATCGCTAAGATAAGCGAAAAAGCGGCCTTTATTTGACAAAATAAAGCACCTGCTGGCAAGGAAATTAACAAAAATATTTCATGCACACCTTGCGTTTTTTAGCTAAAATATAACAAAAAAGCCATAAAAGCCTATTTTTTTGGCACTTTTTTTGTTTCCATTTTTACAAAACCATTAATTTTTTAAAAAATATTTAATAAAATACTCCCTTATGCCTGTATTCAAACGTCAAGCACTAAAGGAAAAGGAACGAAAGTTTTTTACGAAAGTAAAAAATACTATTCCTTTACCAAATCTTATCGAGATCCAGTTGGACTCCTATAAGTGGTTTGTAAAAAATGGTATCAAAGAACTTTTTGAAGAAGTTTCCCCGATTACCGATTTCTCCGGTCGCAATTTGGAATTGTATTTTGAAGATTATTATTTGGATGAACCTCGCTTTGATGAAGTTACTTGTAAAAAACGTAACGTCACTTTTGAATCTCCTTTGCGCATCACTGCTCGCTTGGTAAATAAATCCACTGGTCAGAGCAAGTCTCAAGAAATTTATTTGGGTGATGTTCCGATGATGACTCAACGTGGTACTTTCATTGTGAATGGTATTGAACGTGTGATCGTTTCTCAGTTGATCCGCTCTGCCGGTGCATTCTTTACTGCTGAAAATATTCGCGGTCGTCGTTTTTATGGTGCCAAAATTATTCCAAATCGTGGTGCTTGGTTGGAAATCGAAACTGATCAAAACAATGCTATCTGGGTAAAAGTAGATCGCAAACGTAAAGTGGCTGTAACATCTTTGTTGCGTGCTTTTGGTTTTGATAACGACGAAGAAATTATTAAATATTTTAAAGACGTAAACAATCATCCTTCTATCGACTACATTGGTGAAACTTTGAAAAAAGATTTGGCCAAAAATATGGACGAAGGTTTGATCGAAGTTTATAAACGTATTCGTCCAGGTGATTTGGCCACTGCCGAAAACGCCAAAGGTTTGATCCATTCCATGTTCTTCAATTTTGAACGTTATGATTTGGGCCGCGTGGGTGTTTACAAATTCAATTCTAAGTTTGATTTGTCCGGTGCCGAAGCCGAAGATTACGATAAAAAAGAAAATCGTGTTTTGTCCGCTGAAAAACTTTTGACAGTTATCAAAGAAGTAATTCGTCTCAACGTTACTCAAGAAGAACCGGATGATGTGGATCACTTGGGCAACCGTCGTATTCGCGCGGTTGGTGAATTAGTACAAAATCGCTTCCGTGTTGGTTTGGCTCGTATGGAACGCATCGTGAAAGATCGCATGAGCACATATGATGTTGAACAACTCGTACCAAACAAAGTGGTAAATGCTCGCCCAGTGATGAGTGCCATCCGCGAATTCTTTATGAGTTCTCAGATGTCTCAGTTCATGGATCAGCACAACCCACTTTCCGAACTTGAACACAAACGCCGCTTGTCCGCACTTGGACCTGGTGGTTTGTCTCGTGATCGCGCTAGTTTTGAAGTGCGTGATGTACATACTACTCACTACGGTCGTATTTGTCCGATTGCCACACCAGAAGGACCGAACATCGGTTTGGTTAACCACCTTTCTAGTTTTGCTCGTATCAATGAATTTGGTTTCATCGAGACTGCTTACCGCAAAGTTTTGCGTGAAGTAAAAAATGATGGTGTGTTGGCTGAAGGTGAAGTTTTGCGCGGCGATGTTGGTGGCTTTAAAGATGGCGCCAAAATCACTAAAGAAATGGCCACTAAATTGTCCAAAGAAAAATTGGCTGTTATTACTGTTCGTCCTCGCGTTACCAATGAAGTAGTTTATTTGAACGCTTTCAAAGAAGAAAAATATATCACTGCATCTTCTAAAACTTTGACTGATGAAGATGGATATTTCACACAGGACTATGTACCAGCTCGTGTAAATTCAAAACCAGGTGTTGCAAAAACTATTGATCTAGAATTTATCGACGTCGGTAGTGCTCAGATTGTGAGTATTGCTACTTCTTGTATTCCTTTCTTGGAACACGATGATGCTACTCGCGCTTTGATGGGTACAAACATGCAGCGCCAGGCTGTGCCTTGTATTCGTCCAGAACCACCTTTGGTAGGTACTGGTGTAGAACACGAAACCGCTTTGTATTCTGGTCAGGTTGTGATTGCTCCAGAAGATGGTGAGATCGTCGAATGTGATGGTGCCCATATCGTACTTAAAGGTAAAAAAGAATCTTACACTTACAACTTAAATAAATTTACTCGCGCCAACGCGGCTACTTGTATCAACCAACATCCGACAGTTACTGTTGGTGAAAAAGTAAAGAAAGGCCAAATAATTTCTAATGGTCCTTCAAGTAACCTTCGCGCTCGCTCTCGGCGGCGGCGAGGGCTGTCTTCACGCGCGCGTCGGCGCGGATGCGGGCCAGTGGGGTGAGGGTCAGGTTTGCAGGCATAAATTTCGCGGC
>CAIOJG010000090.1 GCA_903858555.1 Candidatus Magasanikiibacteriota bacterium | reverse complement strand
ATAAATTTTGTAGAAAAATGTCATGTTTGAGCGAAGCGAGTTTGACATTTTTCGTGGACAAAATTTGTTAATTTACCAAAAGCGAGTGTGCTGAAAAAATACGCGGGCTTTTTATTTTATTTCTACTATTTCTTTTTATCTTTCTTTGGTTTCTTTTTTTCTCTCCCCTGATTACGACTATCACTTTTTGCCATATGATTACATATAGTAAATTAATATTTACATTATACCATTTATCGCCCGCTCATACAATTTCTCAAAAGCCGGAATTGTTTTTTCAATATCATGTTTACTAATAATCTCCAAACTTTTTTGTGACATTCTTGAGTGTAGCGCTTCATCCGTAAATAAACGTTCTATATATGTAGCCATACTTTTGGCATCACCAGTCTCAAATAAAAAGCCATTTTCATTTTCATGAACCAGCTCCGGCAAAGCCACCGCGCGCACCGCCACCACCGGCAAACCGGTCGCCATCGCTTCCATCGTCACCAGACTCTGTAACTCGGCCTCACCAGCAGTCACAAAAACATGAGACAACGCATAGACTGCGGCCATATCCTCATCTGGTATAAAACCGGTAAAAGTCACTTTATCACGAATACCAAGCTCAGTCACCAAAATTTCCAATCGCTCTCGCTCAGTACCACTACCAACAATTACCAAATGAATTTTAGTTTGAGGAGGCAACATTGAAAAAGCCCGAATAGTGAGCTCAACATTTTTTTCTGGCGCCAACCTACCTACCGACAAAAGCACCGGAACATTTGGAAGATTAAATCTTTTGCGCAAATAATCACCGGAATTTTTTGGGTTAAACCTTTGCAAATCAATTCCGCACGATATCGCGATGACCGGCTGTGACAAGCCATTATCTTTTAAGACATCGGCTCCGGTTTTAGTAGGCGTAGTGATAGTCGGTATTTTTTTAAAAACTCCGCAAAAATCTTTCCAAGCGAGCTTGGCCAATTTATGTTCAACTCTGGCCGGTAAATGTCCATAGTGTAAAAGATTCTCCGGCATAAAATGATTGGTGGCCACCACTGGAATTCCCAGTTCTCTGGCAATATTGGCTACCGTGCGCTCAATCATAAAATGACCCTGAATATGAACCACATCGGGTTTAAAATTTTTTATCGCTTCAAATATCTGTCGTTTAATCAAATACGGAGGAGAGAAACGATAATCTTTATGAAATACCGATGGCCAAGAAAAAACCCCCAGACACGCCACCCCATCATGCGAAAAAGTGGTAGTGTAACGGGTAGAAGAAGAAGCGATCACCAAGATATCGTGACCGCGTTTTTTTAGCTGACTGGCCAAGCGCTGAGTAAAGTACGACGCCCCATCCACATTGGGATAGTAAGTATCCGCCGCAATCAAAATTTTCATAAAAAAGTTTAAATTCACTAGCCCTGATTATAGCATAAACCATATAATGGTGTAAATAACCTGGATTAAACTCAATTTATGGTGTAAAATAACCATACCATAAATTTATACCATGTCCGACAATACGGCTTTTAAAAATTCCAAACTAAAAGACTTGGGTTTTATCATTTTTAGAAATTTTTTTATTTTGACCAACGCGATAATTTTTGCGGTGGTGATATTGTTATTTATTTTTGGCGCCAACCAGGTCGCCGTCTTCCTGGGCGTATTATCGGTCTTCAATATTTCTCTTGGTCTGGCTCAAGATATTCATTCTTGGCGCACACTTGATAAACTCCAATCATTGACCGCACCACACATCGAACGTTTAAAAGAAGACGGTTCGACCGAAACTATTTTGACTGATTTTATCCAAAAAAATGATACTATCGTTTTAAAAATCGGCGATCAAATACCTTGTGATGGTGTATTGTTGGAAGCACTTACCTTTGAAATAAACGAGGGGTTAATAACCGGTGAATCTAATTCTATCTCTAAAAATGTTGGCGGCCATTTACAAGCCGGCAGTGCTGTTACCTCTGGTTCAGGAAAAATGCGAGTTGAAACTCTTTCCAAAGATAGCCGCATCGCGCGTATGACTTCGGGGATAAAAAAATATTCCGTCAATACATCGTCCATTCAACGCGCGGTCGAGACAGTTATTAAAAATGCCGGATATATTTTAGTCGCGGTATTGATAGCGGTGTTGATCCGTGGTTTTTTAATCAACCAAACCGCGGTAGAATTGGTTTTAAATGTTGCCGCGCTTACCAGCATTATCGTACCTCAGGGGCTCGTATTTACGGTCACGATTTTTTTCGCCTACGGGGCTGCCCATTTATTTAAACGCCATGTTTTGTTACAGGAAGTAAACGCCACCGAAAAACTCGGTCGCATAAAAAATCTCTGCATGGATAAAACCGGCACACTCACCGAAAATTTTCTCACGGTTGAAAAAATGCATTTGCCTCCAAAAATTACCGAAACCGAAGCATCTAAATTAACCGCCGCTTATCTACACGGCACCAATGACACCTCTCAAACAATTCAAGCAGTCAGAAAATTTTTAAACGATGATTTTTCCGGCAAAACTACTTCGGCTCTGGGCTTTTCCTCTTGGCGACAATATGGTGGCGTAACCATACAAAATAATCAATCTAAAATCTGCATTTTAGCAGGGGCACCGATTGTATTTTTACCACATCTAAAAAATGCCGCCGAAAAACGTTGGCTAGAAAAAATTCTCGAGGCGCACACCGCTATGGGCAAAAGTATTGTGGCGGTTGTCAAAACCAACTCTTCTGTTATCCCGGAAAATCTATCGGAATCAAAATTATCTATTGTAGCGGTTTTTGTCTTCTTCAATAATTTAAGAGATGGCATTAAAGACACAGTTTCTTTTTTTCAAGATCGCGGAGTAAAAATTAGAATTATTTCCGGCGACAACAAAACAACCGTGAGTGCCGTGGCCGCGGCAGCCGGTGTAAACAATTCTAATATCAGCATCACCGGAGACGAACTTTCTAAATGGCTTGATGAAGATTACTTTGAACGAGTGACCAATTATACTATTTTTGCGCAAATTGTGCCTGAACAAAAAGAAAAAATTATTCAGGCCTTAAAAAAACATAGTTTCACCGCCATGGTTGGCGACGGGGCCAATGACGCGCTGGCTATAAAAAAAGCAGACCTCGGCATCGCCATGTTTGACGGCGCCCCGGCGACACGACAACTGGCATCGGTAGTTCTTACCAACAATAGTTTTGCGGCTCTCCCGGACGGTGTCAATCTGGCGGACAGTATTATTCGTAATATTGAAATTTTTGCCAGCATCTTTTTAAACCAAGCATTTCTAGGATTTTTATTTTTCTGCATTATTAGTGTTGATGGCTATGCTTTTCCACTCACCCCTTTTAATATTACACTAATAAATTATTTAACCGTCGCCATGCCGGGGGCACTGATATCCTATTGGACCATACGTCCATCCAAAAAAGCCACCAAAGTAAGTGAAAAACCTTTTTTGAGACGCGTAGTACCATTCGCTTTTTTTGCGGCTTTAATTCAAGCGTTTGGTACGTCCGCGGTTTTTATTTTGAATCAAGTTTACGGTTTATCAAACGAATCAAATACGGTAACGCTGATGGCTTTTGGTTTCTTAGGTTTTGTTTTTTTCTCGTTAACACCCCGCGTTTACAACGGTATCACTACCCCACTACAAAAAAAACAATTAGCCCTATTTGGACTAATTGATATTTTGATATTATACATTGCTTTTAGTATCCCAATCCTATTCTCATTTTTTAATTTGTCTTCCTTGTCGGGAACACCTCTTCTAAAATTTCTCTTTATCTTGATTGTGACTGTGGCTAGCGGCGCGGTATATTTACTCGCCCGATATTTTACACCTAAAATAATAGACTAATTTTTTATTTACAACTTACTTTTGAAATCTTCGTAACCGAATTTTTTTACCACTTTATAATTTCCTTTTTTATCCAAAATACCAATGTTTGGCAATGGGATACCATTGAAAGTGGTATTTTTTACAAACGTATAAAGCGCCATATCGGTAAATAAGATTTTCTGTCCAGGTTTAAGCGGAGTATTAAACGAGTAATCACCAAACACGTCACCGGCCAAACAAGACGGACCACCAATACGATACACGTATTTTTTTTCTGTTCCTTTGGCCGCACCAATGATACACGGCTGATATGGCATACCCAGCACGTCGGGTGCATGCGTTTCAGCCGAAGCATCGATGATCGCGACATTGCCTTTATTTTGAACAATATCCAAAACTGTCGCAGCCAAATAACCGGCATTTAGCACTACGCCCTCACCTGGTTCAAGCAGCACCTGAACACCGTATTTTGATTTTATATTTTTTACCAATTTAACCAACAAATCAACTTTATAATCTTTTCTAGAAATATGATGGCCACCACCCATGTTGAGCCATTTTAAGTTTGGTAAATATTTTCCAAAATCACGTTCAAATTTTTTGAGGACTTCTTGTAGTGAATCGGCATCTTGTTCACACAAAGCATGAAAATGAAAACCATCTACTAGCGACAAATCTTCGCCTTTAAATTGCTCCGCCGTCACACCAAGACGAGATTTGGCCACACATGGGCTATACAGCAACTTTGGTGATTTAGATAACATCGGATTCACCCGCAAACCCACTTGCTTGCCGGCCTTTTTTACCAAGGCACCAAATTCACGCAACTGAGCAAACGAATTAAAAATCACCACGTCCGAATATTTTATGACATCTTTGATATCCCTCTGTGAAAACGCCGGCGAAAAAGTATGGACTTCTTTTTTAAAATCTTCATACCCCAGACGCGCTTCAAAAATACCACTGGCGCAAACCCCATCCAAATACTCCCCCATCAAAGGAAAAGTCGCACGCAAAGAAAAAGCTTTGAGCGCCAACAAAATTTTACAACCGGTTTCTTTTTTTATTTTTTTGAGAATTTGTAAATTACTTTCCAAAACCGCTTCGTCAATCACATAAGATGGCGTTTGAATATCCGCGGTTTGATTCACCACATCTTTTAAATGTTTGAGTGTGACGTGCGAAGGAAAAGGAAAATACGCTTCTGGAATTTTGGTATTTTTTTGCATAATAATTATTCCCACTTTACTTCTGGTACATCTTGGTCGAACAATTCGGACCAAGGCAAACCATCGGTCATCAAAGCCTGCATAAATGGCTCTGGGTTCATCTGTTCTACATTGAACACACCCGCTCCCTGCCACTCACCTTTTAAAATCATTTTAGCACCGATCATTGGTGGTACACCGGCCGTATAAGAAATACCCTGAGACTCAGTCTCACGATAGCACTCGGCGTGATCACAAATGTTATAAATAAAATATGATTTTGGTTGATTGTTTTTATCCAAACCTTTTACCACACAACCAATGTTGGTTTTGCCCGTGTAATTTTTGGCGAGTGAAGCTGGATCCGGTAATAATTTTTCCAAGAATTTAACCGGTACCACTTTACAACCATTGTAATCCACTTCATCAATACGAGTCATACCGATATTTTGCAATACGCGCAAGTGGGTCAAATACTGTTCACCAAAAGTCATACCAAAGGTAGCCACTTTCAAAGTTGGAAAATTTTTGACTAACGATTGCAATTCCTCATGGTAAAGCAAATAAGTTTCTTTTGGACCAATTTCTGGATAGTTGAAAGCAAAATGATAATCTTGACGAGATTGCAGTGGACTAATAATCGAGGCCACTTCCACCCACTGACCATTTTTCCAATAACGAGCGGGAGCAGCTACTTCACGGATATTTATTTCCGGACTAAAATTGGTCGCGAACACATGGCCGTGATTGCCGGCGTTGCAATCCATGATATGCAATTCTTGAATTTCATTAAAATATTTTTTGGCACCATAAGCAGTCATCGCCTGAGTGACACCCGGATCAAAACCACAGCCGAGCACCGCTCGCAATCCGGCTTCTTTAAATTTATCACTCATTGCCCATTGCTCGTCGTAGCGCATACGAGCTTCTTCTACAGGTTCGTAATTGGCCGTATCCACATAATTTACCTTGGCTTTCAAACAAGCTTCCATCACAATTAAATCAAAATATGGATCCGCTAAGTTGATCAGGATCTGCGGTTGGTGTTTCTGTAACAAAGCTACCAAATCAGCATTATCGATCATACTAACTGTGACCGCTTCGGTCTTGATAGTAGTGCCAGTCAAACGCTTGGCCGCTTCCGCGATGCGGTCACATTTTGCCAGTGTACGACTAGCCACGATAATCTCATTAAAAACTTCCGGCTGCTGAGCACATTTTATAGCCGTAACTTTGGCGACACCGCCGGCTCCCAAGATAAGAACTTTGTTCATAAATCTTTAAGTTAAAAATAACTCCTAATAACAGAATTTTACACATTTAGAGCGCTAATGTCAATATATTCTGTTGCCAGACACCAAAGTTTATGATAGCATTACGCTATATAAAATAAGCCTAACTATGTCCAAAAAATATATTGTAAATAAATGCGGTGGCGGTATCATGGTGCCGACTCTTTTGCCGTTGGTAAAACGCGAACTGACTAAACAAATTCGCGCCGGTTATAGCCCGATTGTGGTTGTATCCGCAATCAAAGACGTAACCGACACACTGATTTCATTTTTATCAAACCTGTCCGCGTCCAAAAATAAAAATGCAACACAAGACATCCAAGATTTTATCGAATATTTGGGTGCGATGCATTTAAAGTTATTTCAAACTATCGAGGTGCCGACTAAAACCGAAACCATCATTTTAAATAGTCTGGAAAAAATCATGGTCACACTAGCCAAAGATCTAGAAGTTTTTTCGAATAAACCATCCGCCGAACTGGAAGCCAAAATTACTGCTTATGGAGAAAAACTTTCCGCGACCTGCGTGGCTGAATATTTTTCTCAAGACGATCTCAAAGCAACCGCTGTTTACGGCGAAAATATTCCGGTGCTCACCGACGCGGTAGTCAAAGACGCCAATATTTTATACGAAGAATCGGAAAAAAACATTGTGCGCTTCATGAAAAGTGTAAAAAATATTCCGGTGATTGCCGGCTTTACCGGTAGAACTGCCAAAGGCGTAACCACACTTTTAGGACGTGGCGGCACTGACACGACGGCTTGTTTTGTAGGCGCAGCTTTACGTGCTCATAAAGTAGTCTTATGGAAAGATGTCGGTGCGGTATTTTCTGCCGACCCAAGACTCGTCCCCCAAGCGCGCACTATTCCTTTTTTGAGCTATGATGAAATCGAAGAAGCCGGAAAAATTATTCAAGGCAAAGCCGTACGTTATTTACGCCAATATAAAATCTCGGCTGAGATTGCTTCTTTGCAAAATTCAAAAGATAAAACTACTGTTCGCGACACCAAGCAAACCAAACCGGGTGCTAAAATGGTGAGTTTCAAAAAAGATTTGATGATGTTATCTCTGCATCAAGGTGACGCGCGTGGCTACGAAAGACTTTTTGACATCAGTGATCTCTGCGCTCGCTACAAAGTAAACGTGGTGTTAATCTGGAACGACCCCGCCTATCTACATGTGGCCGTAGAAAATACGAGCGGTATGTTATCGGAACTTATTCAGGAAGCCAAAGCGCGCTTTCCAGAAATTTCTTTAACAACAGTCCATATGGTGACCGCGGTGGGAAATTTTACTTGGAAAGACGTAAATATTTTCAATCAAACATTGCACACCTTTGATGCTAAAGCACTGGTCGGTGCTTGTCCTTACCCAAAATGTATTCGCATGGAAGGTATGGTAGCCTCCAAACATGACATTGCATCATTGCTTGGGGCTATGCATAAAATTTTTATTAATAAATAAATTTATATGATTCGTGTTGGCATAGTCGGCGCCACCGGGATGGTGGGTCAACGATATATTACATTGCTAGAAGGACATCCTTGGTTTACGGTGACTTGCGTCGCGGCTTCCGCTCAGTCAGCTGGGGTTTCTTATGCTGAATCCGTAAAAGGACGCTGGCATATGTCTGAGCCAATTCCAAAAAATGTTGGGAAACTTAAAGTGGTAGACGCAATGAATATTGACGAGATTGCCCGCTCTTGTGATTTTGTTTTTTCCGCTGTCGAAATGCCGGATAAAGAAAAAGTAAAACAACTGGAAGAAAGTCTGGCGGCCGCTGGTTTACCAGTGATCTCTAGTGGCTCTGCCCACCGTTGGACTGAAGATGTGCCAATGCTTTTGCCGGAAATAAATTCGGACCACACTAAAATGATTGATGCCCAAAGAAAAAAGCGTGGTTGGAAAAAAGGTTTTATCGTGGTAAAACCAAACTGCAGTATCCAGAGTTTTTTAACACCGATTTACGCTTTGCAACAAGCCGGCTATGAGGTCGACCGTTTGTCCGTAGTGACGATGCAGGCTATTTCCGGTGCCGGCTATCCAGGCGTGCCAAGTTTAGATATGGTAGACAACATTGTACCGTTTATTGGCGGCGAAGAAGAAAAAACTGAAACCGAGCCGCTGAAAATTTTAAGTGAAATCAAAAAAGAAAAATTTGTTTTGACGAATAATCTCACTATCACCGCTGCCTGCAATCGCGTGCCGGTGAGCGACGGTCATACCGCTTGTGTCAGCATCTCCTTTAAAAAGAAAAAACCAACTAAAGAACAAATCATTTCTATTTGGAAATCTTTTTCTTCCGTGCCTCAAAAATTAAAATTACCAATGGCACCAAAACAAGCTATTATTTATTTAGAAGAAGACAACCGTCCTCAACCAAAAAAAGACCGCGGCAGTGAACATGGCATGGCGATCAGTGTTGGACGATTGCGTGAATGTAACTTATTGGATTTTAAATTTGTCGGTCTTAGCCACAATACGATTCGTGGGGCGGCTGGCGGCGGAATTCTGAACGCGGAGCTGCTCGTAAAACAAGGATATATAAAATAACAAACAAATTTAAAACAACGACTAACTAGTCGTTGTTTTTTTGCGGAGAGGGAGGGAGTCGAACCCTCGGTACCTTGCGGTACACAACTTTAGCAAAGTTGCACGATCGGCCACTCTGACACCTCTCCAAAATATTCAAATTATGGTACAATTATAGCAGAAAATCTGGATTAGTCAACTACTAAAACCGAACCGGTGTTATGAAAAAAATCATTTTTTACCTGCTACTGCTGCTAAATCTACTCCTGCCACTCTGTGTCATGTCCAACACCATGGATGGTGATTTTGGCTGGCACCTGCGCTTTGGCCAAGAGCTTCATAGCGGTGGACCATTCCCCTACCTAGATACCTACACCTACGCTTTTTACGGAAAACCATGGACAAACCACGAGTGGGGCAGCGATTATCTCATCTGGTTTGTATACGACCATATGGGATACTGGTGGCTCAACATCTTCGCGGCACTATCGATTTTTATTTCATTCTTGATAATCGGCAAAACATTTTACAAAAAAATTACGCCACTTTATTTGAGTGTAGCATTATTTTGCCAATATCTCATCGAGCATATTTTGGTCACCAGACCGGCCATGTTGACGCCACTTTTTTTTGCACTCACTGTCTATTTCTTGGAAAAATCTAAACAAAATTATCGCTGGTTATTTATTTTACCACCCGCTTTTTGGCTCTGGTCCGCGTTGCATGGTAGTTGGATTTTAGGTTTTATTGTATTAAATATTTATTTAGGTGGTTATATTTTTTCACAAATTGTTCCGGATAAATTTAAAAAATATTTTTCGGAAGATAATTTTGATAAAAAATGGCT
>CAIOJG010000089.1 GCA_903858555.1 Candidatus Magasanikiibacteriota bacterium | reverse complement strand
TAATTTTTCCTTTATTATCCGCCGCGATTACCCCATCGCCGATACTATCCAGCAACACTTCATCTTTAGTCTTTGCTTCAACCAATTGGGCTTCTTCATTTTTTAAATCTTCCAAAATATTAAGGACTGCTTTATTTATTTTTCCAATCTCTTCCGTCTTGTGCGAAAACTCAACATTTTTTTGATCCAACGTCATATAGGATTTTTTGAGCTTCGAAACCATCACATTGAAAGACTGCCTCAAAGCGCCTATTTCATCGTTAGATTTTCCGCCAATAAAAGTGTTGTCGTTGGAAGAAAAATCCAACGCCGATACCCTAAAAAAATCTTTCTCCAAAGCTCGCAGAGATTTAACTACCGATGTTGCCAAAAGAAATGTAATTGTATAAATACACAGGACAAAAAAGCCAGAGATAACTATAAACAAAAGAAAATTTTGTTGAATACCGGCGGCTTGTGGCTGATTTAATTTTTCTAATTGCAAAGAGTCCGCCGCCCAAACCTGTTCTTTTGTGGCTAGCTGATTGCTCAAATCTTGAATTTTATCACTACTACCAATTGCTATATTTCTCACTAGCTCATCAAAAATATTTTTACTATCTTCCGACGCGACCTGCACATTATCTAGTAAAAGTTTTTCTTCATTTGAACTAAAAAATGGTGCGGCACTATCCAACAACCCGGTCTGATTTTGATAAATAGATAGCCACTGCGCCCTCAGCTGTTCGCTTGGGGATTTTAAATATTCACTCTGAAGTACATTAGATTGAAAAGCCATTTCCAATAGCTGCTCGTTAAGTTGTTGCTTTTTATTTGCAATCTGCAAATTTAGAGTAAATAAAAAAATTACACTTATAAAAGCCATTAACAACGTACCGGTCGCAATCGCTCCAAAATTAAGTTTTGTTCGTATTTTCATACGCGATTATCACCTATTTTGACTTTTTCTTTAAGTCGTCAATTTCTTTTTTGAGATCCATCATTTTTAATTCTCTGCCAACCATCACTTCATTTAAAGACTCCAATTCTTTAACTCTGTCTACTAAGACAGCGGTTTGTTCGGCGACTTTTTGTTCAAGATTTTTAGTATATTTGACCAACTCTTCTTCTAGTTTCTTTTTTTCGGTGATGTCTTCTGAAATTCCCAATAAATACTTAGGGACACCATTTTCATCAAGAATCGGAATTTTTTTCGTGTGTAAAATACGAACACCTTTGTCGCGAGTTTGCAGTGGCTCTTCCGCAATGTCCAACATTATTTTATTTTCCAAAGCTAAACGATCTTTGGCCGTAAAAAAATCAGCTTGTTCTTTAGGAAAAAAATCATAATCATTTTTTCCAATCATCGCTTCTTTGGGATAACCCAATAATTCTTCACCGGCTTTATTAAAAATAGTAAAACGCAGCTCTTTGGCGTCTTTTACAAAAATCATATTAGGAACATTATCCACAATTGATTGAAAGAAAAGAGCGTGCTCATCATTTTCCATATTTTTTACTTTTAAATTTAAAATATGTTTAATTGGCTTAGACCTATATATTATACTACAAATTGAAAATTTACACCAAATAAAAACACAAAAAAACAGAGTTTAACTCTGTTTTTAATGACTTTTCACGTAAGTGGGCAGCAGAGGATTCGAACCTCTGACCCCCTCGGTGTAAACGAGGTGCTCTAACCAACTGAGCTAGCTGCCCAAAGTTTACATAATATACTACAAATATTATTTTTAGTCAACGGCTCCCTTTATTTTTTCAAATTTCGGATATAATTACCAATTTCCGGGTCACCGTGCTTTTCCAACCAATACCACCATTCCGCCCCCCAAAAATAAGCGCGACTAAACCCAGTTTCCTCCGCAAATGATATATTTCTTTGTAAACGATCCAAATTCATGGATTTAAATTGCTCGGCAATATTACCCTCAGATATAGCTCTGTCCGGTAGCCAAGGTTCAGCTTGCAATTCCGCCACAAAAGCAGTCTTCAGGTCGCGTCCATGCCACCAAGCACGCCACCGAAAATAAGTCGCAGGCAACCAATTATATCCAATGTAGCCCGTAAATTTATTCCAAACCACGCGATACACGGTACTGCCAAAAAGATCGCTAACATTCGCGGTTTTATTCCACAGACTCAGCTCTCCACTGTCGGTCACCAAAACCGGACGCACCGGATCAACTTTTTTTACTGTATTAATTTCCGCTTGAAATTTTTCTTTATCCAAAACATGACAAGTGGCACCAAATGCCAAAAATGGCTCATTTTCTACCTGCACAATTTCCACCGTCGGATTATTTTTATAATGCTCAGCCGTTGCTTGCAAATAATTATTCAAGGCGGAAAAATAATCACTATCCGATAAATTATTCGCCCAGTCCGGAATATTACATTCCGGCCAACGCGGAGTTTTTTGCCCAATAGCCAAAATTACTTTATCATTTCGTTTCGTGGCTTCGTCGATAAAATAATCAATTTGAGAAAAATCAAACTTATCTTTCTGTGTTTGAATATCATCCCATCTAGCGGTCAGACGCAGATATTTAAATTTATAGTCGTCCAAAATCACTCGATACGTTTCTTTTACGTCCAACCCTAAATATTGCGCGTATTCCGGACTAAAAGAAACACCCCAAATCATGTTTTCATTTTTGGGATAACGTTTTAAAAAAAATACTCCCAGAAATAATAAAAATAATATTGTTAAAACTAATAAAAATATTTTTATTATGCGTTTCATATTTTTCAAACTAATAAAACTAAACCTATCATAATAATAATCACGGCCAAAACTTCTTGGGCCGCCTCATCTTTTTGATAATTTTCTTTAAACCTTTGTGGTGAAAATTTACTGAGCAACATCACGAATACCACCAAAAAAGCATATTGCAAACCATTTAAAGCATTGACCAACGACACACTGCCAATCGCAATTGCGTATTGAATCAGCACTACCCCGATCACACCTAATATTTTATCCACACCAACTAAAAACAAACTGCGCTGTTGACGATGGTAAGAAATTTTATTTTTAATTTCATCTAAAATAGTCGGATGAAAAATAGCGCGAAAAACTTGGGGATGAAAAAAGAAACACAAACCAACTACCGCAATCGCTGTTCTGGTCCAAAAAAATCCGCTTAAAAAACCATAACTGTCATAAATATATTTCGCGCTAACATTAGAGGCCGCAAAAAACAAACCGGATAACACACCCCAGAATATACCAATATGCCAACCCGAATGTCTTTTTATTTTCTCAAAAGAAATGAACAGCGAACCGATAACTAACAACGCGCAAGCAAATAATTCTTGTGGGGATAAAATTTCAGCTAAAAATAATCGACTAAACAGCAGAGCAAAAACCGGTGTCGCCGCGCCAATTAGCGGACCCAGATGACTAACTTTACTAACCGCAAATCCCAAAAACATCGTCCATAAAGCCAGAGCAAAAGATATGCCACAAAATAGCGCCCAGAAAAAATCACTAAAAGAATTTAGATTGTGAACGCCAAACGGATAAAGTAAAACCACCGGCAAAATAAAAGCGGTGGAATAAAAAGTGTAAAGTGCCGGCTGGACTTTGGCGGAAGACAACAGAAATTTATCCATGATTGCCACCACTGCCAAAACTCCATATCCGATAACTGAAAGTATGAGCCACATAATATCAGTCATTATACCATATCCAACATTTACTTGTAAAAATAAAGGTTGGACATGGAGAGTAGCGCGCGACTACCAACCCCAGAGGTCGGTCGGCTTTCGCCAACGAAACTTCAGCGGCTGAGGGTACGTGCCAACAGCTGCGCCTTTTCCCGTTGAGCGTAACCACGCGCCTTGTCGCTGCGAGACTGCCGCTGCGGATGATCGGCCAACAGCTTGGCGCGATATTCCTTGCGCTTCTGCTTGGCAAGGCCTTGCAGGTCATCAGGCAGACCCTTAAGGACGACGAGACGGAAGGTCTTGTGGTCAACTTTGGTCGCCATTGCCAACAGCCGCTGCGGATCTTTCCGCTTCCACTGCTTCCGGGAAATGCGACGTTGCAGAACGTCCTCCTCGCCGACAGACGGCGCGAAAGGCGGAGTCATCGGCGGGGCCGCGGGATGCGTCGGACCGCCAGATTGTGAACGACCGAAAGTCTTTGCTTCTTCAAGGGCGTGGGACATGGTTCCTCCTTCTCTTACGAGAAGTGGTTTGGGTTTCCCACATTTGCGACGTTGCTACTAGTGGGTAAACATTGCCCAAATTTTGGACAATGTTTACCCACTTTTAACAAACAATCACATTTTTTGCGCGCTACTCTAATTTTTTCAAAGAACGATATTAATTAAAATCACCCTATTTTATTAGGGTGATTTGTAATAATTTTATTTATACAATTTAATCACCCTAAATCAATAACCAAAAACAAAGAACGGCATACTACGACAGCCTTCTTCATAATTGACAAATTGTTATGGCGATTATTTTGCATATAAATATATAATAGCACAAAAAACAGAAAGGGTCAATGGATTTATCCCCAATTATTTTGTCTCTATTTTTAGACCAGCCGTGGTATAGCGATTGGAAGCATTCCACAGAAGCCAGCCGGCATTTGGATATTTCTCAACTGCGTCTATCTGTGCCCGGATTTTAGTCGCATCGTACATCGCGCCCAGATTGAACGCCTGTAACCACGGTCGCACCACCGCACGCTTATCCACAAAAGACGGCTCCCCTTTTTTCATGCCGTTGTTTACAATTTCACCCGGATGATCGGCCGGATTGGCAAAACCCATTTGTCCTTTGGCATAATGCGACGGATACATCATCGGCGAAATATAATCCACGGCGTCACTGGCACTTTCTATTCTTTGACCGATATCCATTCCGTCATGCACCTCCATAATTAATCCAAAAAAATCTAAAGACAAATATACCGGTTTATCTTTTAATTTATCCGACAAATAATGATAGAAGTTTTTCATCACTTCATTGCGCGCACTCGAACTTGGCATCACCGCGTTTTTCATATTGCCATCGGTTGGAAAACGGACGTAATCAAAATTTAATTCATCAAAACCCATGTCCGCCGCTTCCCGCGCGATTGCCACATCATAATCCCAAACTTCATGGCGAGTTTCATCTACCCATGACAAGCCTTTTTGGTCGTGCCAGATTCCACCGCTCTTGGCTTTTATCGCCCACTCTGGTTTAGCCACGGCCAAGACCGGATCTTGAAAAACAGTCTGACGCGCGATCACATAAATTCCGTGATCATGTAATTTTTTTATAATCGCCGGATAATCTTTAACTACGACTCGTTTGGTATGCAATTCATTGACGAGCGGTATTTTACTATCATATAAGATATTGCCGGTATAATCTTTGATATCCAAGACCACCGCATTGAGTTCGGTGGCATCTACCAATTTAATTATTTCATCTATTTTTTTTGAACTGGCCGCGGAGTTGGCGGTAAGGTAAATTCCTTTGACCACTTTAACGGTAGATTTTTCTCTAGGCACTATCGGTTCCACAACAGTCGTCGTGGCAGCAGAAACATTGGGCGCAGACGCTATTTTTTGCTCTTCACTCGCCCACGAAAACTTGGGTAAAGCAAAATTAAAATTCAGATCAAAATGCGGTCGCCAAGAGATGGCCAACTTGACAGCAACTACGAGAAACAAGCAGGCCAAGACACCTACCAATACCTCAATTTTCTTTGGTTGTTTTTGTTCATCCATATTTAGCCTTTATTATATCATAGATTAGCCAAAATAGCCCATACCCCCTTGACAAAACCGGCGATTCCTGCTATTATGGAATGTTTTAATTAACCTAAGCTAAGCCAAAATGCGTATCGCGATGATCGGACAAAAAGGGGCACCAGCCATCTACGGCGGCATCGAACGCCACGTAGAAGATTTGTCGCGTGAACTGGTAAAACAGGGCCACGATGTTTTAGTATACGCCCGCACTTGGTACACTCCTAAAGTTCTTAAAAATTACCACGGTGTTAAGATTGTTCATACCCCAAGTATCCACACTAAAAATTTGGATGCCATTACCGGTACCTTTACAGCTACTCTGCACGCCTTGCGCCAGAACTGTGACGTGATTCACTACCACGGTGTTGGTCCGGCTTTGCTTTCTTTTATCCCAAGAATTCTTTCTCCAAAAACTAAAGTGATTGCCACCTTTCACTGTATTGATCGCTACCACCAAAAATGGGGCGTGTTCGCGCGCTTTGTTTTATGGCTCGGGGAAAAAGCCGCTTGTACTTTCCCCCACCAGACTATTGCGGTATCCAAAACAATTCAAAATTATTGTTTGAATGAATTTCACCACAAGACGGATTTTATTCCAAACGGTGTAATGACTTCCACATCCAAAGGTGAATCACTATTGGAAAAATTTGAATTAGAAAAAAATAAATATTTATTGATGGTTGCTCGTCTGGTACCACACAAAGGTGTTCATTATTTGATGGAGGCTTGGCAGCTGGCACGCGCGCAATATCCGGAATTATTGAAAAACTATAAACTGGCAATTGTTGGTGGTAGTACTTTTACGGATGATTATGTAAAACAATTACGTCAGATTGCTCGTGGAGATAAAAGTATTGTGATGACCGATTGGTTGAGTGGTCCGATACTCGAAGAAATTTATGCCAACTGTGCGCTGTATGTAAACCCGTCCGAAAATGAAGGTTTGCCAATCTCGGTATTGCAAGCGATGGCTTATGGCCGACCGGTATTGCTGTCGGATATTCCGGAACACCAAGAAATAATTGATGATCATGATTTTCTTTTCCGCAATGCCAGTATCAGTTCTTTAGCGGATAAAATTGTGGCTTTGATGAAAGATGAAAAACTGCGTAACTCCAAAGGCAAAACCAATTTGAAATTAGCCACCCAAAAATATCACTGGGAAAAATTGGGCAAAGAGACCGTAGAAATCTACGCCAAAAATGATGACGCAAATGCGAGGTTTAAAATAATTGAAGCTTAACCGCACTATACCAATTAAAAATAAAAACATCCGATAATTCGGGTGTTTTTTGTTTATAT